>JAHECI010000109.1 GCA_024641825.1 Desulfobacterales bacterium
TCATTCCAAAGGGAAGTTTCCGGGCACTCTCGTTCATGGCCTTATTTTCATCTGCCGTCACGTATTTTTTCTGCACATAATTCAGGTCACCGGTTTTTGCCTCTGGAAGATCATGCACCAGACACATGGCGACCAACCGGAGTGCGTCCACATCCGGTTCCATTTGAGCCATGACAAATGCAATGAATGAAACGCTAAATGAATGCTCGGCCACCGATTCCTTGCCGGCACCCAAAAAATGGTAACCCGATCTGGGGATTTTTTTTAAGATGTTTGCTTCAAACAAAAGATTGGCAATATTTTTCATAGAAACTCCCTTATCCGTTCAACGAATTTTTCATAAATAGTGCCCATCCATAAACACATTTGAGCACTGAGTCGTTTCCAATTCATAAATGAGCTATTTTTTCGATGAGCAAGGCCGCGGAGAACGCCGCTCATCCGGGAAATAGCCATTTATGGATGGAAACAAAATTATAACGCCAGTTCAACACCACCGGCCCACCCCTGAACCCCACCATCAGACAATCTTTGGATCTGTTCCCCGGGCGGCCATTCCGCCGTCACTTCCGTGTCTCCGTCACCGGCAACTCCTTGAAAATACCAAGGGACGCCACCGTTAACGTTACGGAGAAACACCTGCTCCCTGAAGAATAACCATCTTTATTATAGGGTGCGACGGTGAAGCCAATCCATGGCATCCAGTTTTTATGTGTATTTGCAGGATGTTCCAAAAGCAACATAAAAATGAACCGCCCCCTGAAAGCCCAGCAAATTTCTTGACACAAAAATCAGGTTCAGATAGTTAAACCTATTAAGAAATAGCGTTTCCAAACTTTGGATGGAAGATATTTTTTTTTAATTCAACCGTATGAACAACGGAGCTTTTCTATGAATTCTACAGAGTTAGATATCCTCGGCATGATCATGCATGCCGGTCCAATGGTTAAATTTGTATTGTTGCTTCTGTTATTTTTTTCAGTCACATCCTGGGCAATCATGATCATGAAATATCGCTATATTAAGACGGCTTTCTCGGAGTCGGCTGAATTTATAGATTATTTCTGGACAAGCAGAAATCTCTCCAATGCTTTTGCAAAGGCCAAACAGCTGCACGGCAGCCCCGTTGCCAGGATTTTTCGCGTGGGATATATTGAACTGAACAAATTGAGCCGGGGCGGCACGCCAAAAATATCGGAGTCAAAACCTTCATCCGGGGCTGAAAACGCATCTTTGAGCTCAAGATTCACCGGAATCGAAAACGTCAAACGCGCCTTGCGCCGGGCCATTAACAGCGAGACCACCCGCATGACTCGAATGGTTCCTTTCCTTGCAACCACCGGGAACACAACCCCATTCATCGGTTTGTTCGGTACGGTATGGGGCATCATGAGCTCTTTTCATGGTATCGGCATGAAAGGTTCAGCGAGCCTTGCCGTCGTGGCTCCGGGGATTTCAGAAGCATTGGTGGCAACAGCAGCCGGGTTGGCGGCTGCAATTCCGGCGGTTATCGCCTTCAATCATTTTATGCAGAAGATAAGAATCCTCGATTCTGAGCTCCAGAATTTTTCCGCCGACTTTTTGAATATTATCGAACGGGATATAATTACATAAGGGGGAACATCCATGGCACTGGGAACCAACGGCGACCGCCTCATGTCAGATATCAATGTAACACCGTTTGTTGATGTTATGCTCGTTCTTTTGGTTATCTTTATGGTAACGGCACCCATGATGATGCAGGGGGTAGATGTTGCGCTGCCTGAAACAACGTCACAGCCACTGGCTGCAAAAAAAGAGAATCTTATCATCACCATCAACAAAAAAAGTGAAATATATATTAACAACTACCAGGTCACCATCGATTTTCTTCAGGAAAAGCTCAAGAAAATTTTAGAAGGCCGATCGGATCGGGAAGTGTATCTTCGGGCAGACCGGGATATCCCTTACGGGTTTGTGGTCCGCGTTATGTCCGAGATAAAAGCGGGCGGCGTCGAAAAACTGGGCATGGTAACGGAACCGATTAAGGACGATAAAAAAGACAACAAACAAAAAGCAAAAAACTGATGAATCAACGGGTACATCCGCATAATTATTTAGACCGAGAAAAGGAAGATGAAGGCCGGACATTATTTTGGAATTTTACCGCTTCTCTGGTGTGTCATTTGATTGTTTTTGCAGTTCTGATCTTTGCACCCAGCTATGCGAAAGGGAGAAAGCCTTCCCTGTCTGTTATAAATGTCAGCATTGTAACGCTCCCCGCCCAGGGGGAAACGTCCCTCCCGGAAAAAAAGGACGCTGTAGATGCCGGGAAACCGTCGGTACCGGAGAAAAAAGCGCCGAAGATCTCCACGAAAACCACGCCTGAACCCGTTAAAAAGCCTTCTGAAGCCATTTCTCTTAATGCCCAGAAGAAGGAAAAAACATCCCTTAAAAAGAAGACGTTCAAGACTGAAAAGGTGGTTAAGAGCGCCATCGACCGAATTGAAAAAAAAGTTGACGAATCGCGACCCGATCAGATCAAACAGGCCATCGCCCGCCTCGAGAAGCAGGTGGAAAAGACCGGGCCGAAAGACCTTAAGAATCAACAGAACGGCAAAGGGGGAGGAATTCCCGGCGGAACCGGAGCCGGGAGTCAAAAAGCATTGGAACTCATCGATATCTATCGAATCGAAATTGCATATCGGATTCAAAAAAATTGGGCATTTTCCGACCAATTGGCTGGAGGCCGCACCGATCTTGAAGCCTGGGTCGCCATCAAGGTTATGCAAAACGGGGAAATAAAGGATATCTGGTTTGATAAACGGTCGGGAAACAGCTATTTTGATGCGGCTGCAAAAAATGCGATTGTGAAGTCGAATCCCCTTCCCCCGCTTCCAGAATCCTATGTAAGGCCATATATTGAAGCGGGTTTTCACTTTACGCTTTCGGGAATCAGTAAATAATGCAGATTTGGGTTGCTCACGTAAGGAGTTTGAAATTGCTATGAGACGTTGCTGGATTAAAATTTTTTGGCTGATTGTAATCATCTTTTTTTGGGCGATGCCGGGAATGTCCCGGGCGGGATACGATTATATTGACATTTCCCAGCCGTTTTTAAGAAAAATTCCCATGGCGGTGCCATGGTTCAAGAACGTTTCTTCGGGTCATGAAACCGATCAGTTATCAAAATCATCGGCTGATCTTCTCGCAGAAACGTTGGAATTCACAGGGTTTTTTAAACTTCTTGACCGTGAAGCCTTCCTGGTCGCCCCACAGACGGATGCGGCTTTTGCCAGTGTCAATTTCCATGACTGGACCAGTATCGGTGCAGAGCTTCTGGTAACCGGCGGTGTTCTGATCCAGAACGATCTTGTGGAAATAGAGCTCCGGCTCTACGATACCTTCAAAGGGCAATTGCTGGTGGGAAAAAGATACAAGGGACGGGTGGAGGATATCCGAAAGATTATCCGCCGTTTTTGTAGTGAGGTGATATACACCCTGACCGGCGACAGGGGGATTTTTAACACTGAAATTGCATTGGTATCTACCGGTACGGGGAACAAGGAAATTTATATCTGTGAATTTGACGGATACAATCCCCGGCAGCTCACACACACCCAAAATATCACCCTCTCGCCGGCCTGGTCTTCGGATGGGGAATGGCTTGCCTATACCTCCTATGAAAAGGGCAAACCCGATCTTTACATTAAAAATTTGAGAGAAAATCGCGGTTATGTGGTGGAAAAAAAAGGTATCAATACAACCCCGGCCTGGTTCCCCAACAAATTCGAACTGGCGGCAACCCTTTCATTTTCAGAGGATCCGGAAATTTATCTATTGACCGGAACCGGGAAAATTATTAAAAGGTTAACCTATAACAAGGGTATTGATGTATCGCCCACCTGGTCTCCGGACGGAAAGTCTTTGGCGTTTGTTTCCAAAAGGTCTGGAACCCCACAAATTTATATCCAAGATTTAAGTTCCGACCAGGTAAAGAGATTGACGTTTCAGGGACGCTATAATACACAGCCCAGCTGGTCTCCCCGGGGAGATAAGGTGGCGTATTCAGGGATGGAAAATGGCCATAACAATATCTTCGTAGTGGGGATTGACGGTCAGGGTCCGATTCAATTGACACACGACGAAGGTGACAATGAGTCACCGTCCTGGTCTCCGGACGGGAATCTTATCGTTTTCGCTTCAACACGGGAAGGGCCTTCCAGGATCTATGTCATGACGAGCTATGGAACCGACCAGAGACGCTTACTTGTGCTGAAAGGCCGGCAGACAGAGCCAAAATGGTCACCAAGAATGATCAATAAATAATTTAGCAATACCTTAAAAGGAGGGGAAAAATGCAAAAAAAGTTGTGGATAATTTTGGCCATGGTATTTGTAATCCCTGGTTTGCTGTTCACCGCTTCATGTGCAAAAAAGGCTGTCAAAGAGGATACCTCTTTGTCCCAACAGGCCCAAGATGAAGCGGCAAAAGCTGCTGCTGAAAAAGCAAGACAGGAAGAATTAGCCAGACAGCGGGCCATCGAAGAGGCACGCCTCAAAGAAGAAGCCATTCAGAAAGCGAAAGATAACTTCTTAAATGAAGATATTCACTTCGAATTTGACAGCGCCGTTCTGAACCAAGACGCACAAGAAATATTAAAAACCAAAGCCGAATGGCTCCAAAACAATCCCAACGCCAAGTCTACCGTCGAGGGACACTGCGACGACCGTGGCACCCTTGAGTACAACCTTGCTCTGGGTGAGAGACGCGCCTCAAGTGCAAAGTCTTTTCTGGTTGACCTCGGTATTGCAGCATCACGCTTAATCACCATAAGCTATGGTGAAGAACGTCCGATTGATCCCGGCCAGAATGAAGCGGCCTGGGCCAAGAACCGAAGAGGCCATTTTACCATTAACTGATCGGAACCCCCAATGGCGTCAACATCGATTCGGCGTCATCGGTTATAGGCACCGGAAATCATAAACGGCAAGCGACGGGTGGGCCGTCGCTTGCCGACGATTTCCCACGGAATTGACGTTTTACGGATTAAATTCTTACCATGAAAAAGACGGTATTAATTGCTCTGGCATGGATGGTAGGTTTATGCGGGTGCGCGCTTCAGCAGGATGTAATTTCCCTGGACGACCGCCTGGCGCAAGCGGAACGCCGCTATGCCGATGCCGAGCAAAAGAACAAAGAACTTGAATCGAAACTATCTGAATACGGCAAGGATGATAAAAATCTTAAGAGTAAAACCGCCAGTCAAACTGCAATGATTGACAGCCTTAGAGAAGAGATTCAAATTTTAAGTGGGAGACTCGAAGAGACGGAATACTTCTTAAAACAGAAAATACAGGGTTTTGAAAAATCGTCAGAGGCCTTTGATAAGACCACAAATTCAAATAAAGACCGCATCGAACGTATCGAGCAGTATTTGAATTTTGAATCGACAGCGTCCGGCCAAAAAACCCCGCCGGATTCAGCCAAGACATCCGAAAAGCAGGTCAAAAAGCAACTTTCTGAAGATGGGATATACGAGTCTGCCAAACAGGCCTATGATCAAGGTGACTTTGAATCTGCCCGAGAAGGGTTTAACAATTTAATAAAACAATATCCGACGTCAAAAAATGCTGACAATGCCCAGTTTTGGATCGGTGAAATATACTACCATGAAAAATGGTATGAAAAAGCGATTTTGGAATACCAGAAGGTTATCGAAAACTATCCAAAAGGGAATAAGGTTCAGGCATCGCTCTTGAAGCAGGGATTTGCGTTTTTAAACCTGGGAGACACGTCAAATGCGCGTCTGATCTTATCGGAACTTATCAAAAAATATCCGACGTCGAATGAAGCAAAAATTGCCCAACGCAAATTAAAAGGACTTTAACCTTGATACCGGATACCGGACATGGGATGCTAAATTTTGATCCGGAAAAGCATTAGGTTTTACTACGCCGTAAAGAGAATATCGTTTCGAGAAAAGAGCGTGGCATGATAAAGATTATCGGTATCGATCCAGGCCTATCTGCAACGGGTGTTGGAATTGTCAAGGGAATGGGTCTTAAAATCGACGACTTCTCCTTCGGCACGATTCATACTTCAAAAAACACGTCTTTACCCAACCGCCTTGATCAAATCTTTTCAAATCTTCTCGTTATTTTGAAAGACGAAAAGCCGGACCTCATGGTCGTGGAAGACGTATTCTCTGTGGAAAATTTTCCAAAGACCGGCATAACTTTGGGCAAAGTGTCCGGCGTTGTGCTCCTTGCCGGATGCCGGTTCGATGTGCCCGTCACCGAAATTCCCGTTCGCGAAGCCAAACAGGTATTAACCGGAAACGGCAATGCCACCAAAATGCAGCTTGAAAAGGCCGTACGAAGTTTATTAAACCTGACGACGCCCATACGGCCTTATCACGCTTCCGATGCCATAGGCTTGGCACTCCTTGGGCTTTTCCGCCACAGCGCCGAATTGGCCCGAATCGCATAACACATAAAGAAAAGGATAAAATGATAGGTTATCTTGAAGGAAAACTTTTGAAAAAAGAAGATGACCGGATACTTATTCTCGCAAACCAGGTCGGTTACGAGGTCCTTCTCCCTGCATTTGTAATGGAAACCTTCCGATCAAAAGCGATGGGCGACCAGATCTCCCTTTATATCTATTATCAGCAGACCGAGCGGCAACCGAAGCCGATTCTGATTGGTTTTAATCTTGAGGTCGAAAAAGAGTTTTTTCAACACTTTATTTCTGTTGAAGCCATCGGACCTCTCAAGGCGGTTAAAGCCCTGAGCATCCCTGCCCGTGACATTGCAAGAGCCATCGAGTCCAACGATGTGAACACCCTCAAACAATTAAAAGGAATCGGCGACCGGACGGCCCGTAAAATTATCGCCACACTCGAAGGCAAAATGGATAAATTTGCGCTGATCCGAAAATCCGAGAAGGTAGAATATCCAGGGGTCGAAGACCTGTCAAAAAAGGTATTGGAGGTGCTGATAGGTCAACTGGGGTACCGAACAACAGAGGCAAAACAGATGATTACGAATGCCATGAAGCGGAACACCACCCTATCGACCCCTGAAGAGCTTTTTGAAGAAGTCTATCGCGGAGAAAACGCCCCAACCTGATTTGACATGGAACGAACCCGCTGAGTAACTATTTAAAATGAATGACGATACCCGAATAGATTTTTCCCACAAACAGGATATTTTGACCGGATCGTGCCTTGCGGTTGACAAAGATCCGGAAATCCTGTCTCTAAGGCCGACACGATTCGCGGATTATATCGGCCAAACCGAGGTGGTAGAAGCTCTGAAAATTGCCATTGAGGCAGCAAAACAGCGTGAAGAACCGGTGGATCACATCCTGTTTCATGGGCCGCCCGGCCTGGGAAAAACGACACTTGCCCATATTATTACCCATGAAATGGGGGGTAATCTCACCACGTCTTCCGGGCCTTCTTTAGAAAAAGGGGGAGACCTCATCGGCATTTTAACCCATCTAGAAGACAGGGACATCTTCTTCATCGATGAAATCCACAGAACCCCGAAGATTGTGGAGGAATTTCTGTATTCTGCCATGGAAGACTTTGCCGTTGATTTTGTATTTGACAAGGGAATCCATGCCCGAAGTCACAAGTACCGGTTGAACCGCTTTACACTTGTGGGCGCCACGACCCGGGTGGGGCTTTTATCAGCGCCCTTGCGTGACCGGTTCGGCATTTTCAGAAGCCTTGATTTTTACAGTCAACCGAATCTGGTGCAAATCATCAAACGTTCTGCCCTTCTGCTCAAGGTCACCATCGATGATGAAGGGGCCGCCGAACTTGCGAAACGATCCAGGGGGACACCACGGATTGTCAACAGGCTTCTTAAGCGTGTTAGGGACTATTCACAGGTGCGTGCAGACGGCACCATTACAAAAAAAACCGTCGAAGCAGCACTGTCGTTGGAAGGTGTTGATAAAAAGGGATTGACCGATCTCGACCGCAGATATTTAAAAACAATTATCGAGTTTTATAAGGGCGGTCCGGTGGGCATCGAAGCCATCGCAGCAACCCTTCAGGAAGAAACCGACACACTTGTGGATGTCATTGAACCCTATCTGTTAAAAATCGGCCTTGTTACACGCACCTCTTCCGGAAGAAAGGCTTCAGAGGAAGCTTACAAACATCTCGGTTTGAGCTTTCAGAAAAAAATGTTTCAATAATTACACCCTTAACCCGGATATTCCACCATCGGATTCGTTTCCTTCAAGGCTTCAGGGGCGGAGCTGCCGCAAGTCATCGAGGGTCCTGGATCACACAAAAACGGGAGGACCACCCCGGCCAACTATTGGGACGAAAAGGCTTAAAAATCGCTCACCATGTCGACCATCACACTGCTGACGGATTTTGGTTCTAAGGATGCCTATGTAGGGGTTATGAAGGGGGTTATCCTTTCGGTCAATTCTTCCGCCAAGATCATTGATATTTCCCACGCCGTCGATCCACAGGACTTGATCGAAGCTGCCTACCTCATCCAGTCTTGCTACCGATATTTTCCTGAACACACGGTGCACATTGTTGTCGTAGATCCCGGGGTCGGCAGCGATCGTGCCATCGTTGCCTTAGAGATGATGGGCCACGTCTTTCTTTCTCCGAATAACGGGGTGCTAACCCTTCTTATGGATCAAGGAGAGATCGACGCGATGGTTCGGGTCGAGAATACCCGCTTCTTTTTAAACCCCGTCAGCCAGACCTTCCATGGCAGGGATATTTTTGCGCCGGTGGGTGCCCACATATCCACAGGAATTGACATACATCGTCTGGGTCCACCTTTGGATCCACAGGATCTTGTTTCTCTGGACATTCCCAAACCCCATATTTCCAATGGGGATGAACTGATCGGGACCATTGTCTCCATCGATGGCTTTGGAAACTGTATTTCCAATATCCATGGAGATTGCTTGAAAAAATTTGCCGGGAAAGATACTGAAAAAGGCTTTGAAATAAAAACCGGCAAAAATATAATTCCGAGGTTGTCCCAACGGTATGCAGATGTCGCCCCCGAGTCTCCCCTTGCCATTTTCGGAAGCTTCGGATATCTTGAACTTGCGCTGAATTGCGGCAATGCCGGCCACAGCCTAAACATTAAAAAAGGAGATACCGTTACGCTGAAGTTAAAAAAACGGAGATATTAAATGATTAAAAAAATTATTTCCGGCGGCCAGACCGGCGCCGATCAGGCGGCCCTTGATGTTGCCATAAAAATGGGAATATCCCATGGGGGCTGGCTTCCCAAGGGGCGGTTAACAGAAGCTGGATTTTTAGATAAAAAATATAAACTCATAGAGATGGAAACATCCAACTACAATAAAAGGACCGAACAAAATGTCGTGGATTCCGACGGAACGCTGATCGTATCCCACGGCAAACTCACCGGCGGATCGGACTATACTCGGGAGATGGCTCTCTTTCATAACCGGCCTTGGCTTCACATTGACTTAAACAAGACCAATTCCTTTCAAGCCGCTGAGAAGATCAAATCATGGATTATGGAAAATGACATCGAAGTTTTGAATGTGGCCGGCT
>JAHECI010000110.1:0-1683 GCA_024641825.1 Desulfobacterales bacterium
CTCCGGATCGGCCTGCACATCCGGTTCTCTGGAACCTTCCCATGTCCTGCGCGCCATGGGCGTGCCCTTTACCGCAGCCCACGGTTCGGTCCGTTTCAGCCTCAGCAAATACAATACTGAAGAAGAAATCGACTTTATCATCGAAAAGCTTCCGCCGATCATTGAACGGCTTCGGGAGTTGTCTCCTTTCTGGAAAAAAATCAAATAGGAGTGGGGTATGTTTAAAGTAATGGTCCGGGACAACATGTCCACTGTTTCCAAGGAAATACTTGAAGCCAGCGGAGAGATAGAGGTTGTGGTCGACAATGATGCGGCGACGTCCGAACCCGAAGCCTTATCTCAAATCATCGGCGAATTCCATGGACTTGCCGTCCGAAGCGGAACGAAAGTTACCCAAGAGGTGTTAGAAAACGCCAAAAATCTAAAGGTCATCGGCCGCGCCGGTATCGGGGTCGACAACATCGATGTGCAGGCAGCCACAAAACAGGGTGTGGTGGTGATGAACGCGCCGGGCGGGAATACGATTACCACCGCAGAGCATACCGTATCGCTCATGCTCGCCCTTGCCCGGAACATTCCCCAGGGAACGGCCTCCCTTCGCCAGGGGAAATGGGAAAAAAAGAGACTTTCAGGTGTTGAAATAACCGGAAAAACACTGGGCATCGTCGGTCTCGGCCATATCGGCCGGGTGGTGGCGGATCGTGCAAAGGGCCTTAAAATGGTCGTCATCGCTTCCGATCCATATGTCAGCAGTGAAGCGTCCAAGAGTCTTGAGGTTGAACTTGTTCCCCTGGAAGAACTTTTTCAACGTTCGGATTTTATTACCCTCCATGTGCCGCGTCTCAAGGAAACGGTGGGAATGATCAACGAGACGACCATCAATATGATGAAACCGGGCGTTAGAATCATCAACTGTTCCCGGGGGGAAATTATTGACATCGACGATCTTTACCAGGCCATCTTGAGCGGGCATGTGGCGGGTGCGGCACTCGATGTTCTTCCCCAGGAACCGCCGGACCCGAATCTTCCCATACTCCAGCATCCGAATGTCATCTTTACCCCCCATTTGGGCGCCAGTACCGGGGAGGCCCAGGTAAAAGTCGCAGAGATGATTGCAAATCAAATGGCCGCCTTCCTTTTGGACGGCATTATCACCAATGCGGTCAATTTCCCGTCACTCCCCATGGAAGTGATGAACCAGCTTCGTCCGTATCTGGATCTTGCTGAAAAAATGGGGTCCCTCATGGGGCAGCTGGTCCGAAAAATCCACGACATCACCATCAGCTACAGCGGCCATGTATCGGAACTCGACACCAGGCCCCTGACCCATGCTGTGTTGAAAGGACTTCTCGGATCTTTCACCGACACGCCGGTGAACTATGTCAATGCACCGGCCCTTGCACAAGACAAGGGGATTCATGTCCATGAGACCATCAGCCCGGCAAAATATGATTTTACCAGTCTGATCCGGGTGAGGCTTGAAGATCATGAAGAAGGTATCGACGAAATCTGGGGAACGATCTATGAAAGAAAATATCCGAGGCTCGTAAAAATCGGAGAGATTTATCTGGACGCCATCCCCGAAGGATGGATGATGATCATTCAGAATTTCGACAAACCCGGCGTCATCGGAAATGTGGGCACCACCCTGGGCCGCCATAGTATTAACATTGGCCGGTTTCA
>JAHECI010000110.1:1783-9492 GCA_024641825.1 Desulfobacterales bacterium
CAATTTAGGATCTTACAGAGGATAGACATATTGAGAGTATCGCACGAAAATCGAGCTTATCAAAACCTGTGTTTTCTTGCCAAAACAACAACCTGAAGTGAATCTATAACAATTGCATATATCGTAAAGTCCATAAAAAAGCAAAAGGGCAAACCCTGTAAATGAATTTGCCCTTTTTTAAAAACGATACAGGCCCGACACTTTAAACTTATTCTATGTTTGCGCCGACAACAGCGGCCATCTGCATCATGTTGATCGTCTGGCCTTCTTTCAGATTTGTAAGGTCAGTGACATTGCCTGATTTGCTTTTGGATTTTGTGTTTTTAAATATCGGGAGCAAACTCGCATCAGCCACAATAAACTTGCCTGCGTTCTCAGGCTTTCCATTTTCAGTCTTTGTCTGAAGTTTATTCGCTTTAACATAGTCCCATAGTTTTTTGGTGATCTCTGTCCGGGGAAGTTCTGTTGCTCCCAGAAACTCTGCCAGCTCATTTTTCAGCTTTACCGGTTTCATCAATCCTTTTGCTTCTGCCATTTCTACCTCCTTTATATTTAAATTTATAGATTAATTATTGCATTTTTTGCAGGTATCACCAGACGGCGAGCGGTCCTAAATGGTTTTTATATTTAACTCCTCCATAAAAAACATTAAAGAAAAACGCAGTGGTTCACAGGCAATATTGGTCTGCATCATGTCCACTATGAACGCTATGGAATGACGGAGGTTTACATCATTTCATCCATTCCTTGACCTCCCGGATGCATCTCCTTTTTTTCTTCGGGTTTTTCTGCAACCATGGCCTGGGTGGTCAGCATTAATGAAGCCACACTTGCTGCATTTTGCAATGCGAACCGGACCACTTTGGTCGGATCCATTATACCGGCCTTCATCAGATCTTCATAGGTGTCCGTTTCTGCATTGTAACCAAAAGCTCCCTCGCCGTTTTTGACTTTATCGATGACCACAGAACCTTCAGAACCGGCATTGTTGGCAATCTGACGAAGTGGTTCCTCAATGGCGCGCATGACGACTTTCACCCCCAGTTTTTGATCGGCTTTGATTTTCATTTTCTCCAGCACGGCCAAACAGCGAACCAGCGCCACACCTCCGCCCGGCACGATCCCTTCTTCTACAGCCGCGCGGGTAGCGTTGAGGGCATTTTCGACCCGGGCTTTTTTCTCCTTCATTTCTGTCTCTGTGGCTGCGCCCACGTTGATCACCGCCACCCCGCCGATCAGTTTGGCCAACCGTTCCTGAAGTTTTTCACGATCGTAGTCTGAGGTGGTTTCTTCGATTTGGGCTCGAATCTGCTTCACCCGGCCCTCGATGGCCGAGCGCGAACCGGCGCCGCCGACGATGGTGGTGTTGTCTTTATCGATGTTGATCCGTTTGGCCTTGCCGAGGTCTGAAACCGTTACCTTTTCCAATTTGATCCCTAAATCCTCGGAGACCACCTGACCGCCGACTAAAACGGCAATGTCTTCCAGCATGGCTTTTCGTCTGTCGCCGAAACCCGGCGCCTTGACTGCGGCGACCTGCAGGGTGCCTCTCAATTTGTTGACCACCAAGGTGGCCAATGCTTCACCTTCAAGATCTTCGGCAATGATCAATAAAGGTCGTCCCATTTTGGCGACTTGTTCAAGGATGGGCAAAAGATCTTTCATTTTGCTGATCTTTTTCTCATTGATCAGAATGTAAGCATCTTCCAAAGAGGCGATCATTTTTTCGGCATTGGTGACAAAATATGGCGATAGGTACCCTCGATCAAACTGCATACCTTCAACAACTTCAAGTGTTGTCTCCATGCTTTTGGCTTCTTCAACGGTGATGACCCCTTCTTTACCAACTTTGTTCATGGCCTCGGCAATGATTTTGCCGATGGTTTCATCATTGTTCGCCGAAATGGTTCCGACCTGGGCAATTTCACGCTGGTCTTGGGTGGGTTTGCTCAAATTTTGAAGTTCTTTCACAACGACTCCAACCGCGGCATCAATCCCCCGTTTGATGGCCATGGGATTATTGCCGGCCGCCACCAACTTCTGCCCTTCTTCATAAATAGATCTGGCCAAAAGCGTAGCAGTGGTTGTGCCATCACCGGCCATGTTACTTGTTTTGGCGGCGACTTCCTTTAATATCTGGGCGCCCATGTTTTCGAATTTGTCTTCCAAATCGATTTCTTTGGCCACCGTGAGGCCGTCTTTGGTAACCGTCGGCGATCCCCAAGATTTATCGAGGACGACATTTCTTCCTCTGGGACCCAAGGTAACAACAACTGCATCAGCAAGGGTTCTTACCCCTTTCAGCATCGCTTCACGGGCTTTCATGTCATATTTTATTAGTTTAGACATCTTGCCTTAACCTCCATTTTAGTTTTTATTCGATGACGCAAAGCACGTCATCCTCGCTCATAATAAGGTATTCTTTACCCTCTATTTTTATCTCATTACCCGAATATTTGCCAAATAGAATCCGATCGCCGTTCTTGACTTCAAGCGCTATTCTATTTCCCTCTTCGCTGAGTTTACCAATTCCGGCAGCAATCACTCTGCCTTCAACTGGTTTTTCCTTGGCCGTATCCGGGATGATGATCCCCCCCTTTGTTTTTTCCTCTTCTTTAACCCGTTGAACTAAAATTCGATTCTGTAATGGTCTGAGTTTCATGGTTCAAATTCTCCCTTTTGAAACATCTGTTTTATCCATGTTTGATAAAAGTGTTGAATGTTAACTAGTTTCCATCCATAAATGGCCCTTTTTGCCCGGATCTGCGTTCTCCGCGGGTTTCCGGCTGCGGCATACAGGGATAGTAAGCTTTTTTGTTGAAATAAGACCAAACTATTTCTCCATCGCAACCGTGACGTTTCGCATACCGCTTATCCAACAAATCTACCATGGTGTTTTCTCCTCCACAGATAAAATATGTTGCTCGAACCTGCCTACCAAAGCGATCGCAAATGCGATTGATGGAATTAAGCCTGACTTGAAAAGAATGATAAAAAATGAAATCTTCTGAAATTAATCAGCAAATGAAAAGGCGCAATGTGATTGGCTGTTGCGGGGCCAGTTCCGGCTAAATTCAAACCGGTGTTAGTTAAAAAGTAGAAAGGGGAAATGTTAGGATAGTCAATTTACTACAAAAAATAAGTATCTATATCCATTTTGTCAAGCTGTGTCAGAATGAAAAGCTGCAAAAAAATATGGTGATTTGCTTTCAGAAATTAGATGATTAGCTGCGTTCAATCGATACCTCGACCACCGACGAGAACAACCGATAGCAATCAGGCTTGCAAGGAACTTTGATATCTTGCAAGAAGTCCATATATCTAATGAATCCAGCTTGATGTGATACTAATAAGGTATCACGAAAGCTAAAGGGTTTTTATGGTTTAACGATATATTGCAGATATCTCAGGATCACCCGATTGTTGTGTGTTCTATGTGTCAACGATTTCACACCCTATCAAATCATCATCTAACGACTTCAACATACTGAGCGTCCTTATAAAAAAAGCTTAAACCATATCCTCGTCGTTTCCTTTTATGAGATTTTGATCTATTGAATATAAACGGTTTTGATATTGACAAACTCCTTTAAACCGTAATGGGAGAGTTCTCTCCCATAGCCGCTTTCTTTAATACCGCCGAAAGGAAGACGCGGATCCGATTTGACAAAAGCGTTAACAAAGCAGTTTCCGGCCTCCAAATGATTTGCGGCGATGCGTTCGCCACGTTCGGTGTCACGGGTAAACACTGCAGCACCCAGACCGAAGGAGGAATCGTTTGCCACCTGGATGGCTTCCTTTTCATTTTTGACCGGTATTACGGCCGCAACAGGTCCGAAAATCTCCTCTTCATAGGCGGGCATCCCTTTTCCGACGTTTCCGAGTACCGTCGCGGGGTAAAACGCACCTGGGTCTTCGGGTATTTCACCGCCCAATAAACAGACAGCGCCTTGGGTGATGCTATTGATAACCTGTTGATGCAGATCGTCTCGAAGATCGAAGCGGGCCTGGGGTCCGATCTCGACGGCTTCATCAAGAGGATCTCCCATTCTTTTGGCTTGCATTTGGTCAACAAGCATCTGTTCAAACTGCCGCCGCACCGCTTCAACAACCACAAAGCGTTTGGCGGAAATACAGCTTTGACCCGAATTCAAAAGCCTGCTGGTTACACAGGCTTCAACGGTTTTATCCAAATCGGCGTCTTCCAGTATTAGGTAAGGATCGCTGCCGCCAAGCTCCAGCAGCGTTTTTTTAAGCATCTTACCGGCTTTCTCGGCCACTGCCCGGCCTGCGGTTGTGCTGCCGGTCAGGGTTGCGGCGGTAATTGTCGGGTGTTCAATGAGATCGTCCACCCGTTTGCTTGAAATCAAAAAATTTTGAAACAGGTATTCCGGGAACCCTGCCTTTTTAAAAATATCTTCAATGGCCACTGCACAGCCCGGCACATTGGATGCATGCTTTAAGATCACCCCGTTGCCTGCCATTAATCCCGGAGCGGCATGCCGAAACACCTGCCAGAACGGATAATTCCATGGCATAATGGCCAGTATGACACCCAGGGGATTAAAGGTCACAAAACTCTTGCGAGCATCGGTTTTGATAATTTCCGGTTGCAGCATTTTTTCAGCATGTTCGGCATAGTAATCGCAAACCCAAACACATTTTTCGATTTCGGCCCGTCCTGCTGCTATTGGCTTTCCCATCTCCAAGGCCATGGTTCGGGCATATTCACTTTGATTTTCAGTAAGCGCACGGGAAACCTTTCTCATCAATTCCGCTCGTTCGGAAAAACGCGTCTGTCTCCAGGCCCGAAACGCCTGGTGAGCCTTTTCCAATCGTTGCATGATTTCATCAGGAGACGGCTCCTCATATTTTTCCAGCGTTTCTCCGGTTGTGGGATTCATCGCAGTTATCATTGGGCATCCTCTCTGTTCAATCAAAACGTCTATGAACAAATATTCATTTTATTCTACTTTTAAAGCGCTTGATGTGGTTCACCGCGAACAACATAACTGTGAAGTGACTGCGATCAGACGGCGAGATAGCGCTGCTGGACTTCCTTGTTTTTGACCAAATCGGCGGCGGTTCCCTCATAGCGAACCCGTCCTTTATCAATGACATATCCTCTGTCGGAAATGTTCAATGCAAAGTGAGCGTTCTGTTCGGTCATCAGGATCGGAACTTCTGCTTTCAAAGAAGTGATGATTTCACCGAGGTTTTCCACGATGATCGGGGCCAACCCTTCGCAAGGTTCGTCCAGGAGGAGAATTCGGGGGTTCCCCATTAGGGCTCTGGCTAAAGCGAGTATCTGCTGCTCTCCTCCGCTCAGTTCGGCACCTTTGTGATCGCGCAATTTTACGAGAATTGGAAAGGTTGAGAAAATTCGTTCCTTGTTCCAGGCTGTTTGCCCTGAACGCCCGGGAAGTCGGGCCACTTCAAGATTTTCAACCACTGTCAGGTTCGGAAAAATTCGCCGGTCCTCGGGAACGTAACCCATTCCACGCCTGACCTTTTCATAGACCGGTTGTTCTGTGACGTCTTGACCATCAAAACGAATGCTGCCCCTGGCCGGTGGGTTGTATCCCATGATGCTTTTCATGGTGGTCGTTTTCCCGGCGCCGTTTCGTCCGAGCAAGCAGGCGATTTCCCCTTCCTTTACATGCAGGCTCACGCCCTGGAGGATATAACTGTCGCCATAGTAGACATGGATATCTATAACTTCAATCATTTACGGAACCTCCAAGATATGCTTCCCTGACTTTCGGATCGGAACGGATTTTTTCCGGGTCACCCTGGGCGATGAGGCCGCCTTGGTGCAGGACATAAATTTTTGTTGCCACTGCAAAGACCACCTTCATGTCGTGTTCGGTGAGAAAGAATGTGGTGCCGAATCGGTCGGCGAGCTCTTTTATGAGGTGAATCGTGCGATCGGTTTCTTCTGGATTCATACCAGCCGTAGGTTCGTCGAGCATCACCAGCTTGGGATTTCGTGCCAGCACGATGGCCATTTCCACAAGACGCTTATCTCCGTAAGCGAGTTCGCTGGCCGGTCGATGGGCCGATTTGAGAATACCCACCTTGTCGAGAACTTCTTCAGCTTTTCGGTAGAGCTTTTTTTCCCCTGTCAGTGCTCTCAAAAACGAATATCCCTTTCGGTAGTGAAGTACCAGGGGAACAAGGACATTTTCGATCACCGTTAAATTCGGAAAGATGTTGGTGATTTGAAAGGATCGAAGCAGACCCATGGGAACGAGCTTATGGGCGGGCAAGCCGGTGATCTCTTGTCCGTTAAAATGGACCCGACCACGGGTGGGGGGAAAACGTCCTGTGACGGTGTTGTAAAAAGTCGTTTTGCCGGCACCGTTCGGACCGATCAGCGCGGTCATATCTCCAGAGACCACCTCCAGGGAGATGTCATCAATCACCATATACCGGCCGTATGAGTGTCCGAGGTTTTCAATTTTTAGTATTGGAACTTCACTCATGGTTTGTCTTTTTTCTTTTTGGATAAATGGTGAACCAGGGTACCGAGAATGCCCCGTGGGAAAAATATCACTACCGGCGTCAGGATTAAGCCAAGGAAAATCATCCAATTTTCGGTAATGTTGGTTATTATTTGCTCCAGGCCGAAGAAGAAAGCGGCTCCGAGCATAGGGCCAAAAAAGATACCCGAACCACCGAGGATTGTCATGAGCACAGGACGTGCCGAAAATCCCCAGTGCATGAAGTCGGGCGTTGCCATCGAGTTAAACAGGCTAAACAAGCATCCGGAAACTCCAGCCAGTGCCCCTGCGATTACGAAGGCAGCCAGTCGGAGGTTTTGTACCCCGGCACCGACGAAAGACAGGCGCTGCTTGTTCTCCCGGATGGCGGTGAGCATCAGTCCGAAAGGTGACCGGACCAATCGCCATAAAAAAAAGATGCACACGGTGGTCACCGAAAGGACAAACAAAAACATATTCGTTGGATTGAAAAGACTAAATTCGATGCCGAACATTCCCACAGAAGGGATTGTCATCAGGGGCAGACCGTCGCTGCCGCCGGTCAGCTCGATCCAGTTGTGCGCTACGGTAAAGAGCATCATTCCGAATGCAAGCGTAATCATTGCAAAATAAATCTCATCCCGGCGGACACAAAGGTAACCGATCACGCCGGCCGCGACGGCCCCGGCCACCAGTGATATCACGAGGCAGAGAAACAGGGAATTCCCGCCGCTTGAGATAAACAAGGCGGTTGCGTAAGCGCCGACGCCAAAGAAGCCGGCTTGGCCGAAAGACAGCAGACCGGTATAGCCGAGCAGCAGATTGAAACTCATGGCAAATAGGCCCATGATCAGAATTTCGGTGAGAATCAGCGTCCAGTAGATGGGAAGGACAAAAGGGCAGACTGACAGCAACGCCAGCGCAGCCAGAGAATAGATGATTGTGGACATCTTTATGTATGTCCTCATGTCACACCTCCCGTCCGAAAAATCCATACGGACGGATCAGCAATACCGCTACCAAAAGGATGTAAGGAACTGCCATTTGTGCTCTTCCCAGAAAGACGGTTCCGAATGATTCGAACAGGCCGAGAATAAGTGCACCTGCGAATGCTCCGGGGAAACTGCCCATTCCACCGCTGACGACAACGATAAAACTTTCGATGATAATCCGTTCTCCCATGGAAGGCGCAAGACTTTGTTGTGGAGCGGCCAGGGCCCCGCCGAC
>JAHECI010000111.1 GCA_024641825.1 Desulfobacterales bacterium
CCAGCGATGCCACGGGCGTCTCCGTTTCGGACATTTCCGTGGAGGAGGCCTTGGCAAACCTGTGTCGAGAACCGCAATGTGAGAACTACGGGTTGTCGGCCGGTTGTCCCCCGAATGTTTCAGGACCGTCCGGATTTCGGGAACTTTTAAAAACAGTCGAGGAGGTTGTCGTCTTTAAGATCGATGTCCCATGGGAAATCCTTCTTTCCAATGAACGACGCGACATATTCAGACTGCTCCATGAAGTGGCCGCCAATATCGAACAGGCGGCCGTGGAAAGGGGATACCCCGATTCAAAAGCTTTTGCCGGCGGTTCCTGCAAACAAATTTTTTGTTACAATCACCCCCTTTGCCGGGTTCTCGAAAAAGGCGAACCCTGCCGAAATTCCCGGATTGCCCGGCCGTCCATGTCCGGTTTTGGAATCAACGTGTCAACGCTGATGAAAGCGGCGGGTTGGCCCCTGAACTGGACCACCCGGGTCGGCCATGGGAATACAACATCAATGGGAACGGTTTGCGGGCTGGTGCTCATCGCTTAAAGATGCATTCTTCCGGAAGGCTCGCCGGACCTGTTGCCTTTGGAAATAATCCGGAGAAATTGTTTTATGCCCATCCAAGGACAAGACCGGCAAGACCTTATACGTGCAGTGGAACTCCTTGAAAATCCGAGTTTCATTTCCAGAATTATCGACCTTGTGGGACAACCCCTTGAGAAAGTCATGGATTCGCTGCCCGCCACAGCGTCGGGAAAAATTCAGGATGCCGTACAAGCTACACTGAACAAGCTGCTGGTTCTCACCGTCAGAACCATGGGTGAGGGTTTCCAAGGCCGGGCATCCACTCTGACCCACAAGATTGCAAGCGGTTTAAGCGGTGCCGTCGGCGGCGCTTTTGGATTGCCGGCCCTCGCGGTGGAACTCCCCGTGTCGACGTCCATCATTCTTCGGTCGATTGCCGACATCGCCCGGAGTGAAGGGGAGGATATCGCAACCCTCCAAGGAAGATTGGCCTGCCTTGAAGTCTTTGCTTTGGGGGGGAGATCGGATGCCGACGATATGGTAGAGACCGGATATTTTGCGGTGCGGGCCGCCTTGGCAAAGGCGGTGAGCGATGCTGCAAAACATATCGCCACCAAAGGTTTAACGGAGAAAAGTGCACCGCCCATCGCACGGTTTATCACACAGATTGCATCTCGCTTTGGCACCGTGGTTTCAGAAAAGATGGCCGCCCAAGCAGTTCCGGTTGTCGGTGCACTCGGCGGTGCCACCATCAACCTTCTTTTTGTTGACCACTTCCAGGACGCAGCCCGGGGGCATTTTATCGTTCGTCGTCTGGAGAGAGAGTTTGGAAAAGAGACGGTGCAAAAGGAATATATGAAAATTTTATCTCAAGGGCGCACTTGATCCAGACCCAAAATGCGTGTATTCAAAATATTTGCTTAAGTTCCGCACCCTCACTGCGTATAGAATCGCGAAACCATGGTACCCGGAGGCCGATGAATTGAGAAACGAGAATCAAATGTTAGACTTCACCGCAATGGGACTCCTGCTTGTACTGTGTGCAAGCTGGGGGCTGCAACAGGTGGCGATCAAGGTTGCCAACCACGGCGTTTCGCCGATTTTTCAATCCAGCATCCGGTCCATGGGCGCCACGATCCTGATTTGGGTCTGGATGAAGGTGCGCCGGGAACCGATGTTAGAGAGAGACGGCACCTTGTGGTGGGGAATCGCTGCGGGCCTTCTCTTTGCCGGAGAGTTCGTACTGATCTATTGGGGCCTCGAATATACCAACGCATCCCGGGCCGTCATCTTCCTTTATATGTCGCCGTTCGTCGTGGCCCTGGGGGCACAGCTCTTTATTCCGGGGGAACACCTGCGGATAATTCAGGTGGTCGGGCTTTGCTGTGCCTTCGTTGGCATCGTCGTCGCGTTCAGTGAGTCCCTGGCGTTTCATACCCACCGAATGCTGATCGGCGACAGCATGCTGGCGGTGGCGGCCATCTTGTGGGGAGCTACGACGGTTCTGATCAAGGCCAGCCCTCTGGGCAAGATCAAGCCGAGCAAAACCCTGCTTTACCAACTTTCCGTCTCTGCGGTGGTTCTGCCTCTGGGATCTCTGGCAAAAGGTGAGGCCGGCATCGTCGGGTTGACGCCTTTGATCGTCGGAAGTCTCGTGTACCAAACGGTTTGGGTTGCATTCGTCACCTATCTCGCTTGGTTTTGGCTTATCCGGAACTATCCCCCTTCGCGTCTTGCATCGTTCACCTTTCTCACGCCACTTTTCGGCGTGTTGGCAGGCGGCCTGCTGCTCGACGAACCGATTACCCGTGGGCTCCTGCTGGCCCTTGTTTTGGTGGGGACGGGTATCTACCTGGTGAACCGCCCTGTGGCACACCGGGATCTGAAAATTTTAACCCGAGGACCCGTAAAATAAGGTCCGTCCGGAATTCATAACGTCCATTTATTTAATCTTGAAAAACCTGGTCCTCTGGACCCGGTCAGAGTTCTCCGGCTCAGCCTGGAGAAACGGTTCAAGAGTTTGAAGTGAACTAAAGTTTAAAGTGAGCTAAAGTTAAGGAATTCTGCCAATCATATAAAATCAGCGGAGCGGAGCGACACCATAACTTCCCCGTTGAATACGGGATAAATAGGCATTTTAGATCACTTTAGGCACTTTTAAATTGTACGGCTTTAACTAAAAACCCCCTTCCAGGGGTAACCCAAAGCCGGGCCCTCTGGACCCGGATATTTACTTAGCCCCGCTATAGGGGGATTACTTCCCCGGCCTTAGCGTTTCCCAAACGGCTCAAACCAGCGAATGGGAGGTTTTGAAATAGTTTTTGATGGGTCGATGATCCACAGATAGGGGGGATACTTTCTAAACCATGGAAACCCGATATCCGAATAAAAAAAATAGCGCTGCGCCCCGGACCTTCCGGGAAACCCTCCAGTTCTATTTGATCGACTGTAAGACACCCCTGGGCAAATTCATCGATATTTTCATCATACTTCTCAATCTGGTGATCTGCGCTATTTTTGTGATGGAAACCTACCCCGTGTCCGAGACGACCCGGCGTCTGCTTTGGAATACAGAGGTCATCATCGTCCTGTTTTTCATCATCGAGTATATTGCAAGACTTTACGCAGCCAAAAACAGACTCCGGCAGTTGCTAGACATTTACAGCATCGTCGATCTGATCGCCATTGTGCCGACGATCTCTCTGCTTGTGCTTCCCTTGTTCGGCGTGACCCCCAACCTCGGATTTATAAAGATGATCCGCGTGGTTCGGGTGTTCAGGATATTCCGGTTCCTCAGATTCACCGCAGATCCCCAGTTTTTCTTCGGGAGTATCACCCGCCGGCTCTTGAATTTAATCCGGCTTTTTTTGACCATTCTCATGATATTTTTCATATCTTCCGGCCTGTTCTTTTATGTTGAAAATCCCTTAAACCCCAATGTCCAGACTTTCGGGGATGCATTCTATTTTACCGTGGTGACGCTGACAACCGTGGGCTTCGGCGACATTACGCCCTTGTCCGAGGCCGGGAAATGGATTACCGTGTTGATGATACTCTCAGGGATCATCCTCATCCCCTGGCAGATCAGCCGCATCGTCAAGGAATGGATCTATATTTCCACCAAAAAAGAGGTGCTTTGTCCGGGGTGTGGTCTTCGCTACCACGATGAAAATGCCTCCCATTGCAAATCCTGCGGGCATATTATTTTCCAGGAATACGACGGGGATTAGACCGGTTTAACGGCTGGAAGGGCGATTGTATTTTCAACCTGAAGAGCCACTACACCTTGGGGTTTGGGAATTTTAGATGCCGTAGAGGACTTTGATGACGCTGATGAGACTCTCTTTGTTGCTTTTCCAATTTTTACAGGTATTGTCTGGTGAGACGGCAAAGAAATCGTCATGAAACTCGCAACAGTGGGAACCTTCAGTTGATCGGGAATCATCGTAGGATTTTCTGGTGGCGGGCGCAGGCGAAAAATACCAACAGTTGTTGCAAGTCTTTTTTTCCACAATACGTTTTCCTGCTGCCCTGGCTGCCAAACCGTGAGCGCAAAAGGTTAATGAATATTCGGAAATTAAGGGAAGGAGGGGGCGAAGGAGCCCCCCCCTTGCAAAAAGAAAACCAGGAAATTAATAAGCCAGTTGAGGAAACGGGCTTTCCTGTGAAACCTAAATTTAGATGAGGTTTTAAAAAAAATCAAGACTGATTTTTATAGTATAAAATGCGTACCAAAATTACCCAATCAGAATCTAAGGTTTTAAGCTCGGTATATTTGGATCGTTTATATGGCGTATTTCTCATCGCCGTGTCTGCCATATCCTTCGGCACCATGGCTATTTTTGCACGCATTGCCTATGATGCAGGATCAGATCCTATTACCGTTCTTTTTCTAAGGTTTACCATTGCCGGCATTTTCATGTTAGTGATTATGGTGGCAAAAGGGATGGCCTATCCCCGTGGACGCACACTGGTTACACTGGCATTTATGGGGGCACTCGGTTATATGGGACTTTCTTTGGCCTTTTTCACGGCCCTGACAATGGCCCCTGCGGGATTGGTGGCAATCCTTCTGTATCTTTACCCTGCCTTTGTTACACTGCTGGCAGCGATTTTTCTCAAGAAACCGGTCACATTACTTAAATTCGCGGCCCTTTCCCTAACCTTTGGAGGAACCCTACTCATCATCGGACTGGACAGTGTTAGCGGGCAGAACCTCGGCATTGTTCTGGCGATTACGGCCGCAGTTCTTTACTCGGTCTACATCGTTGTGGGAAGCAAGGTCATCTCCAATGCCGGGGCTTTTCAGGCCTCGACCGTCGTCATCATTTCAGCAGGTTTGGCTTTTAGCGGGATCGTCGCCGTAAAGGGCATAAAATTTCCAGGAACGGCCTTGGGATGGGTTTCGGTGCTTGCCATTGCGCTGGTGTCCACCGCTCTTGCCATTGTCGCATTTTTTGCCGGACTCAAAAGAATCGATCCCGCAAACGCTTCCATGATTTCCACATTGGAACCGGTGGTCACCGTTGCTTTGGCGGTGATGGTTCTGGGGGAAACCCTGACGCTGCAAAAAATCCTGGGCGGCGTGATGATTCTTGCTGCAGTGTTGATTTTGACAAGAGGTGAAGCCCGCCCGAAAATTTCGTGACCCCATGGTTATTTTTTCTGGGTTTCGCGATCCTATGTTTCAAACTCAAGCCGGGTCACCGATATAATCAGCGGCAGATCGAGGAGCTGTTCAACAAGATTGTCGGAAATGCGGACGCTGGTTTTGAGGAAAATAATGTTCATTTTTCCGGTTTCTTCCTGCCCCACATGCATCTGGTCGATATTAATTTTTTTCTTGCCCAGAAGTGTCGAGAAACTTCCGATGGCCCCCGGCTTGTCCAGGGTATATATCAGCGCCAGGTGGCCTTTGGGGATGAGCTCGAGTCGAAAGTTGTTAATTTTGACGATCCGCATTTTATTTTTGCCGAATATGGTCCCCGAGACCGTGTTGGTAACCTTGGGCGTGGTGACACGGACGGTAATCAGATTGATGTACTCATCGGACGCATCGCTGGTAATTTCCTTGATCTTGATCCCTCTATCCTTGGCAAGGACCTGTGCATTGACGAAATTGACATCATCCTTGACCACCGGTGCCAGCAGTCCCCGTAAGACCGCTGTCGTTACCGGCGACAGATCGAGCCCCTTGAAATCTCCGGCATATTCTATGGAAACTTCTTCCATGGGCCCCCGAATAAGCTGGGTCTGGAGACTCCCCATGTGATCGGCAAGGGTTAAAATCGGCTTCAGATTTTTCAGAAGATCTCCGGTTACCGAAGGAACGTTGACGGCGTTGAGAATCGTGTCGTGCTTGAGATACTCAATGATCTGACCGGCCACGTCAACGGCCACTTTGGTCTGGGCTTCCTGGGTGGAAGCACCGAGATGGGGTGTACAGATCAGACGTTCGTGCTCGATGAGGGGACATATGCCGGGGGGTTCCTTCTCAAAGACATCCAGGGCAGCGCCGGCCACTTTCCCTGACTGCAAGGCGGCATAAAGGTCATCCTCGTCAACAATTCCCCCCCTGGCGCAGTTTACGATCATGACGCCGTCTTTCATCTGCCCAAAGGCCTCCTTGTTCAGCAGGCCGATGGTTTCCTTGAACTTGGGCACGTGCACCGTGATGTAATCGGATATGCGGAATAGTTCTTCGAGGGAAACGTTTTCAAAGCCGGCTTTTTCAATCTGCTCGGGTGTCACAAAAGGATCGTAGACAATCACCTTCATTTTCAGCCCCCGGGCACGATCGGCGACAATGGAGCCGATTTTTCCATATCCGATAACGCCGAGGACTTTATTGAATATTTCTCTTCCCTGAAGTTTTTTCTTGTCCCAGCGCCCGGCCTTCAATGATGCCGTCCCTTCGGGGACATTTCGTGAAAGCGCCAACAACATGCCGATGGCATGCTCGGCGGTGGTAATCACATTTCCTCCGGGCGTATTCATAACGATGATCCCGCGCTTGGTGGCCGCCGGAATGTCCACATTGTCGAGGCCGATTCCCGCACGGCCCACAACCTTTAGGCGGGTCGCGGCGTTTAAAAGATCTTCGGTCACCTTTGTTGCACTCCGGATAATAAGGCCGTCATACGCTCCGATGATGTTTTTCAGGGCCTCGTGATCGAGTCCGGTCTTTACATCGACTTCAATCCCTTCCTCTTCCTGCAACATCCGGATACCGGCTTCTCCCAGGTTGTCGCTGACCAGCACTTTCATGGTATTTCTCCTCATTCAGACGATACGGCAAGTTGCCAATCCGAGTAAAGTTGATCCCATTCCTCATAAATCCGACCAGGATCGCGGCGAAGATCGAGGCGATTCGTTTTCTCAAAAGCGGCGTGTGCTTTATTGAATTCAGCCTCGGTGATATTACCTTGTCCAAACAAAATCTCCGCAGCCTCGAAAGTTTCCTCGGCTTCACGGGGAACCACCCTGACAAGGCCATGATCAAACGCCTGAAAGAGTGCAGCCCTGAGAGTTTCAGCTACTTGACCTCGCTTCTGGCCGGGTTTGACCGTCGCATTTTTGCTCAGATAACAGACCCGGGACCCGTCGGAAATCAGCCGTTGGTTTTTCTCATTCCAGCTAATGTTCGATGGGACAATGAGAATGCCCCGTTTGGAAAGGCTCTTGAAATTGATGAAAACCGGTTCATACTTGGTATAGGAATCCGGGTATCCCCGCTGCCCCTGAGGCCCTCCAGGACCGGTAACCAGTGCCAGACAGATGGAAATTTGATCGTTTCGAACATCCGGCTCCACCGTATCGAGGCGGTCGTGGAGTGCGGCAACAATCAGTTCTCCCAGATTCTTGAGTCGCCGTGCAACCACCTGCATCTCCGGTTCGCCGGCGCGAATATTCATTTCATAGACGAGAATATCCACCGGTTTTCCGGTAACGGAATCGATGGATACCCGACAGCCCGGATACAGGATGCACGGTCGGAGAACACCTTTCTTTTTCATTTCCTTTACAAAAGGTTGGATGACTTTTTGGCCGACCATTTCTATAAGTTCAGGGGTTTCAGCAGGGTGCATGCCGATGGCAGCCATCCCCCCTGTGACAGGATTCGTCTGGCTGGGAGGTCCTTCGAAACGGAGGGGATAATCCATGGCGGTGGGGAGAATTCGGAAGTTTCCTTTTCCGTCGATTAAGGCGGTAAAGCTGATTTCGATCTCGGATTTCCAGGCTTCGATCAACAGCGGCCACTTGTTGTCTCCGTGGAGGGTTTGGTAATTTTCGCTGTAATCTTTGAGGAGTATGTTCCGAACGTCGAGGATATCTTCAACCCGAAAAACAGGTCGGGAACCTTTGCCGCCTGCACTGTAAGGATACTTGAAAACAGCACCCCCGTGATGGCGCATGAATTTCGTGACGATGCCCTTGATTTGCTGAAGGTTTTTCGCATCCGCCACCTTGAACGGTGCAACCGGTACACCGGCCCTCCGCATCCAGATCTTTGCCTTGACCTTATCCCCTTCGATGAAGGCCGCTTCTTTTGTCAGGCCGATGACCCGGTCGCCATAACCTGCCTCGATGAGTTCATCGACAATCCCTTCATAAATGAGATCTTCGGGCATGATGACAACATAGTCGATTTCTCCGCTTTCCAACGCCCCTATGATAACAGTTTTATAATCCTCAACCGCCTTTCCTTCAATGGGGAAGATTTTCAGGGTCCAGTTCTTCTTTCCCCTGACCGCGTCCATCACCGGGCCCATACCGGTCATGCCTTTGATGATGGCGCCGATATACTTCTCGCTTTCAACGGTGGATACCGTATAGGCACACATACAGGTCCTGCCATCCGGTCCAACAAAGCCGATCGTCTTCTTTGCCATGGGATTCCTTCCTTCATTTTTCTAAATGAATGAGCGTGTTACATATTCACAAGACCAATACATTTTGTCAATACCTGAAATGAGACGGTGTGTCGTTTTTTAAGACTTGTAAAAATGGTTTATCGAACTTCTCCCAAGGACAGGGAAAAAGATGTGGGGAAAAAGGCAAAAGGGGCCTGGATCCGGAAACAGCGTGAACACCAGGCCCCTGGGAATCTACTTGATGCCCACCACCGCCTGGGCGATGTTGAAGCAGTAGTCTCCTATTTTCTCGAAATTCGTCAGCAGGTCGATGAACACCAAGCCCGGATCGATGCCGCATTCACCGGAGCGCAGCCTTGTAATGTGACCTTGGCGCATCTCCTCCCGCATCCGGTCGATGGTGTTTTCCATTTCATCGGCTTTGACCATTAAACTTTCAATGGGATGGTGAATGGCATCTGTTACAAGATCGAGGAAGGCGACGGTCTGCTCCGAAATGGTTTTTAGATCCGTTTGGGCATCACTTGTAAATGGAATATTCTCTTCTATGATAGTTTCAGTGAGTTGGGCGATATTTTCCACCGAATCGCCGATTCTTTCGAGATTGTTGGTCATTCGCATCAAGCTCGAAATTTCCTTGGCCTCCGACTGGCTCAAATCGCTCTGATAAAGGTTGGACAAATACGCAGTGATTTCCAACTGCATATCATCCAAAAAGTTTTCGATACGTTGCCACTTGCTCAACTTTTTAAAATCCCGGTCTTCGATCTGAAGAATGGTATCTTCGAGGGTATCTGCAGCAACCTTGGACATCCTGATGATTTCACTGCGTGCCTTGGCCAGAGCGGCGATGGGCGTATCATCGAACTTGGTGCTGAAATTGGGCAACCGGTAAACATCTTCCATAGGGTCTTCTTTGGGAGACAGAAGAACCGCCACCTTTATCAGCAGTGGAAGAAAGATCAGAAAAATCGTTCCGTTGATGACGTTGAACAGGGTGTGTCCATTGGCGATATAGCGAGCGATATTCTGCACATCCCCTCCAACGACTTGATCCACAGGCCCTTGACCCG
>JAHECI010000448.1 GCA_024641825.1 Desulfobacterales bacterium
ACAATGTCCAAAAAAGGTGATTTTAAAATATTACGGGTTATGGGATCATGTATCCGAGCGGTGCCGAACAGATCGAGTTTGGAATTGTGATTACGAATTTTTCCGTAATCCAAAGAAAGCAAACCTTTGGAAAACAATATTTTTGCATCCGCATCCCCGATCTTCACATCCTCAAATTTCAGATCTTTCCCCGCCAATCGGACATCCACCACCGGCGCTTCGACCGTTCCACGAAGGTCGCCGTTAATGTTCACCGTTCCCATAAACCCATTCATTCCCAGTGGTGACATGACGTCTGTCAGGTCAGGGGCTTTAAGGATAAAGTTCGCGGCAATCTCATGGGAAGAAAGGTCATAACCGCCGTGGGCCTCAAAATGGGTGTTCCCTGCCCGCGCTACCAACTGCTGAATCGTAACACGCCCCTTATTCATGCGGGCGTTGGCGGTTAGGTGTACGTCCACCGGTGAACGTAATTGACTGACGGAGAGTTCTTTTGCAAAAAGTTCAAGGGTGGTCTCGGCCGTAAGTTTCTCCGGATAAATGCCGGTTCCTTTAAGCTCAATTATCGAGTTTACGGATCCTTTGAATTTTGATCCTTGATGGGCCACATTTTCCAGTAAGGCATCTTTCTGGCGGATAGACAGCCGATAGAATATGGCATCCGGATCAGGACGGGAATCGATAAATCCGTTGGCAAAGGCTTTTTTAAAGTCCACTTCGCCGTTCACATGGAATCGACCCGCGGATGCATTCAGGTTAAGGTCGTCGATGGTCAGCCGTCTGTCATCGAGGCGGCAGTTTACGTGGATTCGGTCGATGCTTCTTCCGGCCACATGCCCGCCGCCGTAGTTCAGCGTCAAATTGACAGTGGGGTTGTTCAGGGGTCCCTGTACAGTAAAACTCGTTTGGACGGTTCCCGTTGAGTCAGGGGCCAAAGGAATAAGATGTTTAATTTTTGAAAGAACGGCTTCGCCCTTTATATCAAGATCCAAATTTGGAGTATCGGCAAACGGATGTTGGACCTCTCCGGAAATCTTCAGGAAGACGCCGCCCGTGTTCACATCTAGGGTCAGTGTGTTAATCCGGTTTTTTTCCAGGTCTGCCGTCACGGACAACCGGTCGATGGTGGTCCGGACACCGTCGAGGTTTATATGCCCGCCATCGATCTCACCGGCAAGGCGACCGGTCTGTTTTAAAAGGTTTCCATCCCGGATGGTCAGGTCAATGTGTTGAAGCATCATCTCTTTCTGTTGTTTTTCTTCAACCGCATCATATGCGGTGTATTGAAAAAAACCGTCGGACACTTGAAGCTGCCGGATCACGACATTAAAGGGAAAACCTGGATGTTTCGGGGCGGATTGATTGTTGCCGGGGGTATAGAGCGCCTGCATTAAATTGAGACTCCCCATTGGATCCGCGGCCAGATATATTTGGGGGTTTTCCAAAAGCAACTCCTTGACGCACAGTTCCCCCTTGAAAAACCGGACCCAGGATACCCGCAGTAAAAAACGTTTCAATTCAAACAGGGTATCGTTTGTCGGCGCTCTGAGCAGCACATGGTGCAGTTCCACCGCGCCACCCCAGACTGAAAGATGACTGTCGGACCATGTGATGGTACCGGGAATGGCCTCACTGATCTTGGTCTGGATCCGTTGCTGCGCCCCGTCTGTATTGAGGTAAAGCATTGCACCGATAAATAAAAACAGGAGAACAACAATGACCGCGCCGATACCGATAACGCTCCATTTAATAAATTTCATAATCACCGTTCACTGCCCACAAACAACCCCAAAACATGTTTCGGTTTTGTTCCTTGAAACCCATCGTTTTCAAACCGACTTCCAGATTGACTGAAGCAATAATATCATCAAAAAACCAATAAACCGGGACATTGACTTTTCCGATTCTGTTTTGTTTCGTATAATTTAACACATTACAGTGGCGGATGCCAGCATAGAGAGAATACCGGCCGTGATAGGGTAATGACAATAAATTTTTTACATGTTCGGCCCGAATCCTCAATTTTCAGGCCAAGTTTATAATGTTTGATACCCCGCGCTTGGCGAAGATCCCGTTTCTGGGGGCGGCGGGGCGCTTCATGGTCCTATTAAAAAATGTTTTTATTGACTTTAAGGGATAGAATTGATGAACTTCTCCCTATGATGACACGAGAAAGAAAGTTTTAAGGAGTTTTATTTAAAGGTGAAACTTATGAACACTGTTAAAAAAATGGCTTTAATTTCGATGGTTGGCTATCTGCTGATGGTGGGAACCGGCTGTGCGCCGACGCTGGTTGCCAGCAGCACACCGCAAATCCAAGCTGCCGACAATTCTTATTACAACGTCCAATTTGAACCGTTGAAAGATGGCACCAATTTTTTTGCAGGGTTCCGTCTTGAGGTTTCCAACAAGACCCGTAAAGATTTGGAAATCGATTGGAATAAAACCCGCTATCTTTATAACGGCCGCGATGGGGGCGTTTTTGTGTTTAAGGGCATTCGGCCCGAAGATATAAAAAATTCAACAATACCCCCCGATATCATTCCCGCCGG
>JAHECI010000449.1 GCA_024641825.1 Desulfobacterales bacterium
AGGCCTTTTTTTAAGGACCCGGTCATTTCGTTTGAAACAACCGGCGTTGAGAGTTCGGGGGTTATTTTATAATGTTTCTGATTTTCGGGTGTTTTGACGACGTCGCCGAATTTATTGGTACAGACGAGTTCTTTAGATCCATCTCCCTTGCCGGCGTCTTTGACGGTAAAGATAAACGCGCCGCCATCGGTGGCACTGCCGCCCCGGGCATTCCAGTACTTGTCCGCTATCGGGCAAAAACGGCTGTCTTCGGCGGCAAGGTTCTGCAAGGTGGCGTCAATGGCCTGCTTTTCCGAACATATCAGGCCGATCTGAACGTCTCCTTCCTGGAGGGCAAACACCTGAGGACGCAACATGGACGTATCTGTAATGCCGATCAACTGGAAATAGTTTTTATACGGATTGTTGCGGGCAATGATAAAGAACCAGGGACCGTCCGGAGACGCATGGATATGGGAAGCCTGGATGTAGCGGTAAACATGCTGTTTCTCCGGCGACAGCAGATCGAAATCGTATTCAGACGTGGGTGCCAGGGCTTCAATGATATACTCCATTGGATACTCGAACGTTCGGTTGAACAGGTCGAGGAGCAGAACAGAGACTTCGGTATCTGTTAAAAACTGGGGAAAAATATTGTGCTGTTTTAAGTATTCACTCACCGCATGGTAGTTGGCAAAGTCGCCGTTGTGGACCAGCGCTTCATCCAGTCCGATGAACGGGTGTGCCCCGCCGGGATGCCAGACCCTGCCCTTGGTGGGATACCGCTGGTGGGCAATCCATCCATGGGCTTTAAAGTCTTCCATACAATAATACTGGGTTGCTTGCTCGGCATAGCCCACGATTTTTAAAATCATCAGATTGCGGCCGTGGGATAAAACAAAGGCCTGCTTTTCCCCCAATGACGCGTAAAACTTCTGGTTTAATCGAAAGGAGTTCTGGTAGATAAATTCATCTTCAGCTTTCCTGGGATCCATATCCTGAAGGGAATTTTCGGTAATAAAACGGTCCAAAACATCCGGTTTTACCCGTACAAAATAGCGCCAGACATCCGGAGGCTTGACCTCTAAACCTTCTATGTCCCTGTAATCATCAAGGGTGGGGACCCTTTGGGCTTTATGAACTTCCATAAAGGGTTTGATGGCCGTTTCTTCCACATCCGGCCGGGCGGCCGTGTCGAGAAGGGCCACTTGAAGCAGATAATGGGTGTCCAGTATTTCCTGGCTAACGCCCAAATTTTCTGCGGAAAGCCCCAGAGCAGCGATGCCGCCGCCTTTGCCGTTTCCGCGATTGTGCATCTGAACCGATGGTTCATAAATATGACGGCCCCGAACGGGGATGGATGAAATAAAACCGGTAACACCGCATCCGCCCTCTTCAGCAGGCTTTTTAGAAGGGAATCCACCATGGGGCAGACGGGCCCGAGATTTCAGTAGGTTTTTAATTGTTGAGTCAAAACCGTTAAACATTATTCGTACCTCAATTATTTAATGAATATATTGAGACCTTTGAAAAATGTTCAGTTTTGTTCAAGTCCAAGGCAGGCGAAAATTTTAACCACAGACATACATGAAGTATTTCGAGGATTAAAATTTGAGCCTAACGCCGGAATTGGACAAAAGGGGATGTTTTTCAAAGGTCTCATATTATAAGCTCTGCTTGTGGCGCCGGTTGATATTTTGATCTTTCTTCTTCATCCAGATAATCGAGATGGACCAGTAGATCGGATCGGCCCACCAGTTCTTTGATGCTTTTCAGGCCGTATTGCCTTAAAATTTCACACCACTGTTTTCGCCAGGCCATGTACATGTTGACGATTCGCTGGGTGGCCCAATCTTCGGTAATCATGGTGCCCAGTTCGTGGTCCGTCGTTGCGATGCCCCGGGCACACCCCCGGCCGCTTTCGCAATGGCCACAGCGGATACACTCCAGGGCCACCAGTTCTGCGGTTCCGATGACCACCCCGTCGGCACCCAGTGCGATGGCTTTGGCCACATCCATGGCATTGCGAATGCCGCCGCTGGCAATCAAACAGACTTTGTCTCTAACACCTTCGTCCTTCAAAAAGTTATGCACCTTGGGGATGGCGTACTCAATGGGCATGGCAATGTTCTTTTTTGCAATATCCGGAGCCGCACCGGTTCCACCGTAACTGCCGTCCAGATGGACAACATGGGCGCCGGCATAGTAACTGCCCACCGCCACCATGTCCACATCCGTGGGTGTGGAGACTTTGACGGAAACCAATACGTCCGGGTTGATTTCCTTGACCCAATCCACATGCTTTTTATGATCTTCCACAGAATAGACGCTGTGAAAGGGGAACGGCGAAAAGAGGGCATTCCCCACCACCGTTTCCCGCATGGCGGCGACTTCGGGGGTCACCTTGTCGCCCAGCAAGTGGCCACCCAATCCAGGCTTGGCACCCTGGGCATATTTGAATTCCACCATGGGTGCATACAAAATGGTTTCTTCTCTGACCCCGAATAAACCGGTGGCAATCTGGGTGATGACATGCTCGGAGTAGGGGGTCAATTCCTGGGGATAGCCGCC
>JAHECI010000112.1 GCA_024641825.1 Desulfobacterales bacterium
AACAAATTGTGTTTGCGGCCATTTTGAAAAAAACAACCGACCGTATTTCTCTAACCCTTGCTCTTATTATAAATGGTCCTGGGTTGGCAATAGACAATCTGAATGTGCGCTGTCAAAAATAGTTCGTGTTCAGGGGGTGGGCTTCCTCGTGTAACGATATTGGCGGAGTGGCTTCGTCATTTCAACAACTTAGCAGTGGGGGAAACCGCGGCTCCCGCATGGTTTTCGCGGGAGAACGCCGAGGGGGCAGGAATGCCACCGCTGCTAAGTTGTTGAAATGACCAGACACATAGACACCAAAGTGAAACGGGGAGGCCCACCCCCTGAACACATACCAAAAATATTTTCTTGGCATCAAAAAAATGTCATGATACGAACGCAATGATACAATTTTGAAGGCTGGTTCTCAATTTAATATTTGATGAACCCGTAAAAATTCCGCCACGGGCCGTATTGGATGACAAAATTCATGGATTCCCCAAAAACACCGCCCTTGAAAAAAACGCTGGTGGCCGACTGGCCGGCTTTGACCCGAACGTTTATCCGGCCGGAAGACGAAGCTGCCAGGTCCACGTTGATCAAGTACATGGAGCAGATCCTCTTCGGACTCCACGATTTTCTTAAAACCCATGTGGGGTTTACCCAAGCGGTGAGCCTCAAGGATTTGGCCGACAGATTCACGGACAGCCTTATCCGTCCAAATCCTGAAAAAAAACTGGCCGACGTGATTACCGATCTGATCGAAGACATCGCCCCCCATGCCGTGAATGTGGCCTCACCCTATTTTATCGGACACATGACCTCGGCCATTCCTTTTTTTATGGTCCACCTTAAAACCATCGTCGCCGCATTGAATCAAAATGTGGTTAAAATCGAAACGTCCAAGGTGGTATCGGTGGTGGAAAAGCAGGTGTTGGCCAAAATTCACCGGCTGATTTACCGAAAAAGCGACACCTTTTATAATAAACACATCCAAAGCACCCAAACGACCCTCGGCTGCTTTACCGAAAACGGTACCCTCTCCAACCTCACGGCCCTGTGGGTTGCCCGAAATACTCGATTTTCCCCAAAAAACGGATTTGACGGTGTGGAAAAAGAAGGCCTTAAGGCCGCCTATGAGGCATACGGAATCGAACGAAGTGTCGTTCTGGTGTCAAAACGCGGGCACTATTCATTTAACAAATCCGGAGGAATTCTGGGGATCGGCAACCGGAATGTTGTCGCCGTGGATGTGGATGCGAAGAACCGGATCGATCTTTTGGCCCTTGAAAAAACCATCCGAACGTTAAAGAAAAAACCCCAAAAAACAGCCATATTGGCCCTGGTCGGCATTGCCGGAACCACGGAAACCGGCTCCGTTGACCCGCTCTTGAACCTGGGCGAGATTTGCGCGGAAAACAGCATTCATTATCATGTGGATGCGGCTTGGGGAGGGCCGACCCTGATGTCGGAAAAATACCGCCATCTCCTCGCCGGAATCGAAAGGGCCGATTCGGTGACCATCGACGGACACAAACAGTTTTACATGCCCATGAGCTGCGGCATGGTCTATTTTAAAGATCCAACGATCATGGACAGCATCAGATATCATTCCAACTATGTCAACCGGCCCACCTCGGTGGACCTCGGCATAAAATCGCCGTCAGGGTCCCGGGAGGCAAACTCCCTGATTCTCGACAGCGCACTCAAAATTATGGGGAGCCGGGGCTATGCACTGCTCATCGACCACGGCATCGAAACCGCCCGCAAATTTGCCGATGAAATTGAAAAACGAACCGATTTTCAGCTGGTCACCCCCCCTGAACTCAACATCCTCACCTACAGACTGTGTCCGTTGGGCCTCAAAAACCAACGGGTTCACGGGAATGGGGAGACGGTCGCTCAAATCAATGAAAAATTAAACACCCTCAATCGGACGGTTCAACGGCTGCAGCGGGAGGCCGGCAACAGTTTCGTCTCCAGAACCACCTTAAGCTCGGCAACCTGTCCCGGACAGGACATGGTGGTGCTCCGGGCCGTAATTATGAACCCCATGACCACCCTTGAAATTTTGCGGGAGATTCTCGACGAGCAGGAAGAAATATATAAAAACAGGTTGGCCTGATTTGAGTCAAAAACCCGATAGTCCATTAATCGTTGCATTTTCTGCCGGGTGCAAAGCGCCCGGTTTAGGCGAAAATTAAAACCGCCCCTTCACGCAAACACCAAACAGGGAAGGTTTGGATCAGCAAGACTCTCTTAATTATAATAATTGGAGATTAAATAAAATGGACCAGCCGCTAAAATTGTTAATAATTGATGATGACGCGCATGTTTTGGCCATCCTTGGAGATTTCCTTAGAGATAAAGCGTACGATGTCGTCTCAGCTTCTGATGGCTTGGACGGATTGAGGTTGCTTGAAACTGAAAAACAAAGATTCGACCTGGTCATAACAGATCTCATTATGCCCAAAATCAGTGGGATGGGCCTTATTTCAATAATCAAGGAAAAATTTCCAGATACACCCGTTATTGCCATCACCGGATGGGGGGAGTATCCTGGAGGGTTTGCAATGGAATCCCAAGCGGATACGGTCTTGTCAAAACCATTTGAACTTTCCGAACTTGACAAAGCAATTAAGGAACTAATTTCTTAAAAAAGCCTAAAATTGACGGTTTCGTAAAAAGTCTTTTGTGAGCGACATCGAGCAATTTTGGAGAAAGATTCATGATGCGTCTGGCGTTAAAAATTGCAAGCTGTTTGAGGGCGTTAGCCCGAGTTCTTGCAATTTAGCCAGGCGAGTCATGAATCCCAAAATTGCTTGCGGAGCGAGCAAAATCAGACTTTTTACGAGTTCATCAAAATTCAGGATTAAAAAATCGTGGCGACGCCATTAATTGGAACAGGCTAAAGCATGACTTATGATTAATTTGAGACCTTTGCAAAACGCCCCTTTTTGCCCAATTTCTGCGTCAGGCTCAGATTTTAATCCTCGAAATACTCAATGTATTCCTGTGGTTAAAATTTTCGCCTTCCTTGAACTTGAACAAAAATGAACATTTATCAAAGGTCTCAATTTATGCTTTTCTTTTTCCTAATGATACAAAACCGGAATAGGTCTAACGGGTTTGCAATATGACGATTTTCAGACAATAATTCTTTATACGTTTCAAAGTCTTCTGACGTACACCTTTGTTTGTTATAAATTCGATGGGCCCGGTCAATAAAATCACAGGTAAAAAAGTAGTCTTCTATTTGATTGTTGTTCGGATATTCCTTTAAATAATTCCAATAGGCTTTTCGGAGTCTCACCGACTGATAGAATGTCGATTTTTTTTCTGTTTTGTAGTAAACCTGCCGCGAATCTCGGTTGAACAAATTAATGTTAAATTTTGGTCTTTTTTCACAGACCAATACATTATTAATTTTTCGGAGTGCTTTAAAATATCTTTCGGTATCATTAATTCCAACCTCGGTATTTGAAAGATGATATGCCTTTTGCAGAACGTACCCTTCGAGCGACACATCCGTTAAAGCATAAAAAATATCATCAGAGAAATATGTCGGACACCTGCCTTTTCGGCAATCTTTTAACATCCTATCAAACCAAGCGAAACCCAAGTTTCGTTTTAGGGTATGATACCTATCATCCAGATTATTGGGCAATGATTTGCTTTTATATTCAAAAAAGAATTCCGTCGTTTTTTCCAGAGTCATTTTCTCAGGGTATTTTGTATGATTTGCGATGGTGGTTTCCATGGCATACTCCTCGATTTAAATTGTTTTTATGAAACATATCGAGCATTTCAACTTATAACGTCGTAAAAATCTATTCCCAAAATCCTTTTGCGGAACTCAAGGGTTCCTGAAACCGCCGTAAATATAAATGGCGATTCTCTCTTCGATGCTTTTTTTCATTCCCGGCTGGGAAATTCTGTCCGTCTTTGACAGTTCAATACGCTTTACACGGTAGTTCTCTTCAAGATGCCTGGTAAGGGAATTTAAAATGTCTTGTTGGGCATATGGGGTGTTTGGATATGCGATATTTTTTCGGACAATCACATTTTCTTCGATCTCACAGTTGATTTCGGCGGTGTTTTTAGGTGTTCCCTTCACCCCAAATCTGCTGTCGGCGGTTTCTTTGAAAACCGGTTCAAAATACCTGCAATAGCTTCCACTGGTTAGCAATATGGTATCCATATAGCGGACACCGTATTTTTTATTTTCAAAAGTGAAAATTTTGCATTTCGGCGCTTTGTTTGAATCACTGATGATATGAGCACAAGATTCACAGGTTTCATTCCTTAACTTTTCTGAAGAGAATCCACCCCGCATATTTTTATCCATCCGGGTTGATAAAAAGATGTCTGAAATGTCATTGAATCCACGGCCAAGGCGCTTTTTTCCCATTTTTTCCCCTTAGATCTCGACAACGGAGTTTTTGCCTCCAAACACATTGTCGACTTGGTAGGAATTGTTTTGATCTTCAACCCATACATCATCTATTAGAAACCGGTATTGGTATGTACCCGGTGCAAGGTAGACACGTTTTGCCCATGTCCCATCTTTTTTGCGTTCCATGAGAGATTCTTCGGAGGTGTTCCAATTGTTGAAGGTCCCGACTATGTTAACGCGATTTGCTTTGGGTGCATGGTAGAAAAATTGCTTTTCTACCAGGGTGGGTAAAGGAAAAGGCTTTGTTTGTTTGACAGATCCTATTCCAAGAACTTTTTCTTCTGCGATCACTTCCTTTGCAAGGGCCAGATAGTCGCTGAAGCCCTTGGCTTTTTGATCATAATCAACAATGGATCTGCCAAAACTTGCGGCTTCCTTCAACGTTACGTTGGTATTTACAACTGTTTTAAACATTGAATCATCAAAATGATTTTTGATATCCTGTAATACTTCTTTGGCGATTCTTGTCCGTTTATCGTACATCGTCGCAATGACTTTTATCCGAATTTCATGCCCTGTTTTTTCCCGAACCAGCGTTATTATCTCCAGCAGCCTGCTAATCCCCTGGAGTGAAAACAAGCTCATCTCAATAGGAACCATCACCTCCGTCGAAGCAATGAGGGAATTAAACGTCAGCAATCCGAGGCTTGGGGGACAGTCAATGATGATGTAATCATAAATTGAATTTAAACCGTCAATCGCTTCTTTAAGCCGGGTCTCCCTGCCTTGAACCCTGGAAAGATGCTGCTCAAACGTACTCAAAGAAATATTTGATGGTGCGATATCGAAATTGTCGTCAACCCGAATCGTCACGTCATCGAGAACGACTTTCGCGTCATTCGAATCCCAAAGGGCGTCGAAAACTGTTTTTTTCAACTTGCTGATATTGACATTTAAACCTATCGAAGAATGCCCCTGGGGATCCATATCGATGAGAAGCACCTTCCGACCTTTATGGGCCAGGCATGCGGATAAGTTAATTGAGGATGTTGTCTTTCCGCATCCTCCTTTTTGGTTGGCAATCGAGACAATCCTCACCATTACCTCCTTTTTACCCGTAATATCATTTCAGCTGTCAAAAAAACGGCATCATGGTGCCGACATAATCATTCCATTTGTATAGCTCTGATGATCTTGAAGAAAACTATTAGGCGTGGTTCTGGAGGAGGTATCTCAACTGATATTTCTGATGGCGCGTCAAGGCTTCAAATGTTAAAAAAAGCATTTCATCGCTATAAAACTGGAAATGAATCGGTCAGCCACCACTGGTTCACGAGCAGGATAACCATTGTACCGCTCTCGCTATTACCGAAACGGTTTCTACTTTATAGACAGGTTGGCTTTGCCGATAGATCAATAAAGCCTCCAAAAGGATATAGAACCCCTAGGGAGGCTTCATGTGGACATTTCAGGACCTCTTTCATCATGATATATGCCCTTCAAAGGTTAATATGTGAAAAAGATCTTATTTTTTTAAACTTTATTATAAGGCATATTGTGTGTCAAGTAAAAAATAACACAATATATTGTGGTAAAAAGCCACATTATCCATTTGCATAATTTTAGGGAGGAGGGTCTCGAAATTTTAAATGCAAGCGGTCAAGGGATGGACTGATGAAATTTTGCGGGAGATTCTCGACGAGCAGGAAGAAATATATAAAAACAGGTTGGCCTGATTGGAAATAAAACCCTTCCATCACGAAAATACGAAACAGGGAGACCCACTTTAAAACGGTTTTCAACAACGATTCCCTTTTGTTATTTCGGCTCACCCTGAAGAATTATGAAAATAGCACACCCCCACAATACTATGACCAAAACAATGCTGACCAATACTGCGGCACTGCCGAGATCTTTCGCCCGCTTGGCAAGTTCATGATATTCTGGAGACGCTATATCCACAACCGTCTCAATCGCCGAATTCAAGAGCTCTACCACAAGTACAGATGTCGTTGCAAAAAAGAGCAGCCCTTTCCAAAAAAGAGATAACGGCAAAAACAGGAGAACAACCAAAAGAACGACGGCTATGCAGGCTTCTTGACGAAATGCTGCTTCATTGGAAATTGCGAAACGCAGACCATTCAGGGAATAGAAGAAGGCGGCCCAAATTCTAGCAATGCCGGTTTTTGTCGTTAGTTTACGATTCATGTTTTAACGATGCATCATCAGTGATTTCAAAGTTCTGTTTACCCTGTAATCTGGAAATTGCCTTTTTTGGATTTTTCGACAGTCTCTGCCAAAATAATAACACCAAGTCCGTTCAGACTGATTACATATATCGTAAATTTTACAAAAAATCAAAAAGGCAGCGGTCAGTTTGAAAACGTGATGAACTCGATTTTGCAAATTCAGCCAATATCATATTCCATGGCCACGGGACTTCTCAGGATAAGATCGATGGCCGTTGCCGATGTGAGGGCCGCTTCAGGAAACACCCGTTTAAGGGACCGGATGTGTCTCAGATTGTCCGCGGTCCGCAGAATCAGCATGGCAAGGTCGCCCTCTTCCATCTCGGCAATGCCGAGCACTTTTTCCCAGGGCTGACCCACGGCCCAGGCGTAAATCGCGGCTGCCGGCCGCAAGAACAACGGCCGGACCTCGAATCCCCGGTCCGCCATGAGCCCTGCGAACGATCCAAGGTCTTTTTGGACACGGACAAAGGCAGTCAAGAGAGTTTTTGGCGTGAACGCCTTCTCAATACGGTCGTCCGACTCCCGCTCATTGACGAACAGGGTGGTCATGGCCGCAAGGAGCCCTGGATCGGATTCCGGAAAGACCCCCCGTCGAAAACCTTCCGCAATCATCAGCGGCTGATCGACCCTCAGTTGGGATGCCCAGATGCCGTCGGCGGTCAACACACCGTCTTGGGTGACATAACCGGTTTCTTTCAGAAAATCGAGATGGTGCAGAAAATCCTGCCAGAGTATCTTGTGTTCGTCCTCGAATGGGTTGCGGCCGTCTTTTTTGCTTTTCCCTCTAACCATCACAAAGGTTGCAAAGGAGTGGCTTAAAAGATCCCGGATCTGGTCCGGTGTATGGGATAAAAGCAGGTTCAGCGCCATGGAAAAGTTTATTTTAATCTGGCTGGACACATCGGCAGGGGGCAATGTCGACAGCTTTGCAATGCGCCGGATGTCCATGAATTTTCCCGGAACCGCCATGGCAAATCCGATATGGTCCATGCCCCGCCGTCCGGCCCGACCGGTCATCTGATGAAATTCAGTGGGGTCCAGCGGTAGGAATTCCCGACCGTTGAACCGGTCTGAATTAAAAAAAACAATGGTCCTGGCCGGAAAGTTGACACCCGCTGCAACCGTAGATGTGGCAAATACGGCATCCAGAAGCCCTTCGGTCATGAGTGTTTCCAGTATCAGTTTCCACGCCGGAAGCTGGCCGCTGTGATGGGCCCCCACCGCCAAGTGTTCAAGTTGCCACAGCTGCCGGTGTCCGGCAATATGAGGGCTTTTGGCCACAAGCTCTTCGATTCTCTGACTGCGGGCGGCCGTTCGGTCCGGATCGTGGGTCAGGCCGCCGGTACACAGATCCAGGGCATTGTCACAATCGGCCCGGGATTTGAGGAAAAATATCGCCGGGAGGAGACGATATTTGTTCAATACACGCAGAATATCGCCAAAAGGCGGAAGTTTATAGGGCGGTGCAAGGAGAACCGGACGACTGCTGCTCGCGTATGCCGCCACCTTCTTGTGAAGTCTGCCCTTTCCTCGACGGCCCCCCGCCAACAGGGGGAAAAGGGTCCCCGAAGGATGGAAGAATATGGGATAAAGGGGGACCGGGCGATGGGTTTCTTCAACAACCCGACATTTTTTCAAGCGGATTGACGAAAGCCACTCGGCAATGATGCCGGCATTTCCGATGGTGGCCGACAGCAACAGCAGCGGTATCCTGGGAGGAAGATAAATCATAATCTCTTCCCAGACCACGCCTCTGTCTTCATCACCCAGAAAATGCGCTTCGTCAAGAACAACAAAATCGGTAAAGAGCGTTATCCCCTGATGCATGGCATCGTAAAGCTGATTCCGAAGGATTTCGGTGGTTCCCACGATGATGGGAGCCTCAGGATTTTCTTTTCGGTCACCGGTTAAAATGCCGACGTTTTCCGGCCCGAAGATTTCGGAAAATTCAACGTACTTGGCGTTGCTCAAGGCTTTTAAGGGGGAGGCATACCACGATCTTCCGCCTTTTTTGTGAATTCGGGCGATGGCCTTCTGGGCAATCCAGGTCTTCCCGGCACCGGTGGGGGCGGTCACCAGGCAGTCGGCTCGTTGGATGGCCGATACGGCCTCGAGCTGGAACGGGTCGGGTTTAAAGGGTGTTTTTGCCGGCACGCCGATGCCGGCAAAAACTTTCTTTAACCCGGCATCGGCGCCGGGCCTGATTTTGAGCGTCCGACGACCGGGCCTGAAACCGCCTTTTTTTCCTTTTGGGTTTTGGACGTAACGTTTTTTTCGATTCATTAAACCCTATGGCTGCAACGTCTCTGTTTTACACAAAATTTACCGTGTTGTTTATGCTACATAGGGTAAATTTTGGATATCATCACATCCACATTTGCTTTGGCCGTTGAATCCACATCAAACGGGGAAACACCATCCAAGTCCGCCTCTATCAACGCGTCATCATACGGAATAAATCCCAGGAGCTCAAAACCCTGCAGATGCTTTTTTAAGTATTCTTCATCTTTTGCACTCCGGATCTTGTTTCCCACCACCGCGATATTTTTCACACCGATCTCGGATGCAAGTTTTCGAATGTGGGCGGCGGTGTCCATACTTCGACGGCCGGGCTCCACCACCACGATCAATCTGTCCACTGCAGAGGCGGTCGCTCTCCCCAGATGTTCGATGCCGGCTTCCATGTCCATGACCACCACTTCGTCCCTTGCCAGAACGATATGGGTCATCAA
>JAHECI010000113.1 GCA_024641825.1 Desulfobacterales bacterium
GAGATCGATATTTACGGCAATGTAAATTCTTCCCATTTATACGGAATGGATATCGTGAACGGCATCGGCGGCAGCGGTGAGTTTACCCGAAACGGATTCCTGTCCATCTTCATGACACCCTCTGTAGCTAAAGGCGGCAGGATTTCTTCAATCGTCCCCATGTGTCCCCATGTCGACAACAGCGAACACTCGGTTCAGGTTGTCGTCACTGAACAGGGGCTGGCAGATCTAAGGGGGCTGGGCCCCATGCGGCGGGCCGAAATCATTATCGAGCGATGTGCGCACCCGGCATATAGGGATTACCTCCGAGAGTATATAAAAAATTCCAGGCTCGGTCACATTCGGCACGATCTATCAAGGTGCTTCGAACTGCATCGCAATCTATTGGAGCACGGCGCCATGCTTCCGGGTTTAAATCATGGAGATGTTTGAACCCTTTTCTCTATATGTTCGTTCAGAATGGGTGAGACAGCATACGGGGGCGGACAAATAAAAGCCACCCGTTTTACAGGTGGTCGTTGACCCATAGGGTCAAAGGACTGACTGAAATTTCATGCAACTTACAGCAAAAGCTTGTGCAAAATGAAAAAACGGTTACCGACGATTGTTGTTACCGGAGCGTCCGGTTTCATCGGAAGGCATTTTGTCATTGCGGTGTCTGAAAAATTTCGCCTGTTCTGCATTGCCCGGCGCAGTCAAAAGGAAGTCGGTATCCCGTATCATGAAAATATAGATTGGCTCCAGGTGGATATCACAAACCGAAAAAATCTGGCCAACGTCTTTGAATATATCAAAAACCAAGGGGGTGCTGATTATGTTTTGCATCTGGCCGGATATTACGACTTCACCTTGAAAGAAAATCCTGCATATGAGCAGATCAATGTTACCGGCACACGCTATGTTTTAGAGATGTCAAAGTTGCTGGGAATCAAGCGTTTTGTTTTTTCCAGCTCCCTGGCGGCCTGCAAATTCCCTCCCTTCGGTCAAGCATTAACCGAACAGAGTCCCGCTGACGCGGATTTTCCTTACGCACGGAGTAAAAGAAAGGCCGAAAGGATGATCAAAAAATATTCGGACGCCTTCCCCTGCTCCATTGTCCGGCTGGCTGCCGTATACAGTGACTGGGGCGAATATCCGATGTTATATATGCTGTTGAAGCATTGGCTGTCTAAAAATAAAATTATGTCCCGAATTGTGACCGGACACGGCGAATCGGCGGTGCCCTACATCCACATCAAGGATGTCATTAAATTATTTCTGAGAATTATTAAGATCAGCGATATTCTGCCCCGCCTGGCGGTCTACATCGCCAGCCCCCAAGAAAGTGTTTCACACAATGAGCTTTTTAGAACCGCCACCCGGTATTATCATGGATATAATCTCAAACCATTTTTAATGCCCAAGCTTTTCGTCCGCTTGGGTTTGATCACAATGTCATTTATGGGCCGGCTGAACGGCAAGAAAACGCTGGAACAACCCTGGATGGCAGAATATATTGACAAAAAACTGAATATCGATGCTTCTGCCACATACAATGCTCTGGGATGGAAACCGGTTCCCCGATATCATATATTGCGGCGATTATTGTTTTTGACGGAAAAAATGACCAGCCATCCCAATGATTGGACCTTCCGCAACGAAGCGTTACTCCAACGGGTCGTGTATCGAAAAAGCATCACAATTTACGATATCCTCACGGAATTGCGTGAACCATTGGTGAAAAAAATCATAGAAGAAATAATGAAGCCGGAAAATCAACACCGGTTTCCCAATTACCGGAAGACGTATCGAGAAATGCTTAAGTGGTATATTACGCTGAACTACCAATTGGTGAGCGCTACCGTGAGAAACAGAGACCGCGCCATCATACCGGCCTATGCGCAAGAAATGGCCTATAAACGGTATATCGAGGGTTTTACTGCAAAAGAAGTCAGGGAATTGTGGCTGCTGATTGGAAAGACCATGAAGGAATCCCTCCTGACACGGCCGGAGCTGAGAGGTTCGAAACAACGGGTGGACGACTACATCATTTTGACGTCGCAGCTGGCTGCAGATGAATTCGAAGACACATTTGAAATTCTTGAAGATCACCCTGCAGAGCAGGTGGATGCAATGAAGGATTTTGAACAACTGACAAGTATTGAAAATCTTAAGAAGATCGTACGGCAACTCGAAAATGGCTTTCGCCATTCAATGAGCGACCGCTCCGGCACCGATGTCATCTTCAAAGAGTACGGTGTGTTGATAAAATTAACCCACCCCATCGATTAAAACATATCGAAGCATTATGGCAGCGATCCCGGATATTTTCCGAGTTGCGCCGTCTTTTACACCTTGTAAAAAATATCGACATCTATTTTCTTTACGCCGTGTCTCCTATATCTCCCACCGTTTTAGATAATATTATTATTTCAGCGGGTTGTTTGCCGATCCAGATAATAACCTGATCTGGCACGCGGTTTGCTGTATTTGAAAAAACAGGTGACCTTTAAAGGAAACATTTGAATCATGAGTGCAATCAATCTGGACAAAATATTTCAACCCAAATCCATCGCCGTCATCGGAAACAGTCGATCCAATGGATTCATTTTTTCAACCCTTGTAGATAACTTGATCGACGGCGGATATTCCGGGGAATTGTATCCCATCGATCCGAACCTCAGAACCATAAGGCAGCGATGTGTCCATCGTTCACTTTTGGCCCTCGAAGCCCCGGTGGATCTTGCTGTTCTGGCCGAGCCCGTGGTGTCGGCATCTCAAATTGTCACAGAATGTATTGAGACGGGCGTGAAAGGGCTGGTCATGATTTCAGGGGGCGGCAAAGGGGTTGGGGCAAACAGCCAAGCCCTGGAACAGGCCGAAATAAACCGAGCCAAAAATGCCGGCATTCGGGTTGTCGGACCCCATTGTCTCGGATTCGTCTGCAGCCAGTCCAAACTGAACGCCAGTTTGACACGTCACATGCCGCCTTCGGGTAAAATGGCGTTTGTTTCACAAAGCGGATCCATTTGCATGTCTGTTCTTGATCTTTCCATCAGAGCACATGTGGGGTTTGGCTATTTTGTGAGTCTCGGACGCATGGTGGATGTGGACTTCGGGGATATGATAGATTATCTGGGAGGAGATTATAACGTTGGCGGTATTGTCATATATTTAGAAAGCTTCGGCCGAATTAGAAACTTCATGAGTGCGGCCCGGGCGGTTTCGCGAATAAAACCGATTATCGTCCTCAAATCCGGTCGCACAACGCCGGGGGCTTTGGCGATTGCTTCTCATACCGGCCGGCCCGGCGGAGAAGATAGGGTATATGATGCCGCCTTTGAACGCGCCGGAATCGTTCGAGTTAAAACCTTTGAAGAGCTTTTCGACTGTACAGAGCTTCTGGCCAAGAAACCGCGCCCAGTAAAGCCCGGACTGGCGATTGTCACCAATGCCGGCAGCCCGGGGGTTATGGCGGTAGATGCCCTCTCTGATTATGGTGTCGAACCGGCAATATTAAAACCCGAGACCATCCAAAAACTCGATGAATTTCTTCCCACCGGCTGGAGCCGTGCAAACCCGGTGGATATTCTGGGAGACGCCGCTCCTGAAGACTACAAAAGAGTGGTGGACGTCTGTCAAAAAGATCCCGAGGTGAACGGGTTTTTGATAATCCTCGCCCCCCAAGCCGTGACCCGGCCCACGGATATGGCTGAATCTCTGGTGGATTTTCTTAAAGGAAAATCGTATCCAATTTTCACTTCATGGATGGGGGGAAAGCGCATGGAAGATGGACGGGAGATCTTCAAATGTAGCGGAATCCCAACCTTCGACACGCCGGAAAGAGCGGTGAGGGCATTTATGAACCTTTATCGGTATTCAGAAAACCTTAAAATGCTCCAGGAGATTCCGCCCAAACTTCCTAAAAAGATGGATTTCAACCATGAAAACGCACAGGCCTTCATTCAAAAGGGGCTGTTAAATAAAAATTTGTCTTTGGATCCGGAGGCGTCGAAAGCCTTGCTTTCCGCTTACGGAATACCGGTTGATAAAACAAGAACATCGGGTCCTGACAAAAAATTAGAAGGAGATGGTTTAAAATTTGAACTGGCCATAGGGTCCAAAATGGATCGAGATTTCGGTCCGGTTATTTTCTTTGGCGCCGGGGGAATGATGGCCGAAGTCATAGAAGATCAAGCGGTTGCCCTGCCGCCGCTAAATCGGCTCCTGGCCAGACGGCTTATGGAAAAATCAAAGATCTATCACCTCCTCAAAGGATTCGAGATTCAGTCGCCTGAGAGTTTGACGTGGATGGAAGAAATTCTGATTCGACTGGCCCAGCTGGTAACGGATTTTTCGGAAATAGAAGGAATCGATATCAACCCTCTGGTGGTCGACAAAAACGATGTTTGTGCGATGAATGTCCGTATATTCTTACGGCCGGCCAAAGTTCCGGCGCCCCATCATCTGGTTATAAGTCCGTATCCCAACCAGTACGAAACTCGAACCGTACGGGAAGGTGTCGGAGAATTATTTGTCCGGCCCATAAGACCTGAGGACGCGCCGCTTTTGGTACAGCTTTTTGATTCCCTTTCACCGCAAAGTGTTTATTTTCGATTCTTCAGCCCCCTTAAAATACTCCCGCACCGCATGCTCGCGCGTTTCACTCAAATTGACTATGACCGGGAAATCGCACTGGTGGCGCTTTGGGGAGCGGAACCCAATGAAAAAATGTTGGGGGTTGCCCGTGTGATCACGGATGTTTACAACCAAAAACACGCCGAATTTTCAGTGATCGTCGCAGATTCCTGGCATGGAAAAGGTATTGGCGCCGAACTGCTGAAGCGCTGTTTGTCAATTTCAAAAGAACGGGGAATTGAAACAGTGACCGGCATTGTTTTGCCTGAAAACACCCAAATGCTGGCACTGGGGCAAAAATTGGGTTTCAGTGCCAAGCGGGTTGTCGGGGAAAGTGAATATAAGTTGAGTATCGATTTGGCAAATCTTTGATTGGCGGAAATTGTCAACATGATCAGAGAGTTTAATGAAAACTTTCGAAATTTATTAGTTTTTCAGGATGTTATTAAGGCATTACGATGAAATGAAAGGAGAATCTCATGTTAGTAAAGAATTGGATGAGTAAACCGGCAATTACCATTGATGCAAACGGTTCCATGAAGGATGCCATCAAATTGTTTAAAGAACACGATATTAAAATGTTGCCGGTTATGGAAAAGGGTAAGCTCGTTGGAATCGTCACGGATCGGGATATCAAAAGGGCCTCGGCTTCCGATGCCACCAGCCTGGAAATTCATGAACTTTTATATTTAATTTCTAACATTAAACTTAAGGATATCATGACGAAGAACCCCGTCACGATTCCATTCGACTACACCATAGATGAGACTGCGGAGATACTTTTGAAGCATAAATTATCCGGAGCACCTGTCATCGGTCCATACGGTGATGTCGTCGGTACGATCACCCAACATGACATTTTCAGGGTGATAATTTCACTGACCGGTTCAGAAAGAAGAGGGATCCAATTCGGTCTGGAAGTGGAAGATCGGCCGGGGTCCATCAAGGAGGTCACCGACACGATTCGAGAATATGGTGGGCGTATGGCCAGTATTTTGACGTCGTACGAGTTGGCCCCCAAAGGATTTCGCCGGTTATATGTTCGCATGTACGGTATTGACCGATTCAAGCTCAACAGTCTCAAAGAAGCCCTAAGAAAAAAAGGGACACTTCTTTACATTGTCGATCGCCGGGAAACGACTCGGGAAACCTTTTAGCCCGGAGATGATGCCCCAAAATAATTGTGACATTGGTTGGAAATCCGACATTCAAAAATTCTCTCCATCGGCATTGCACCCCATTGGGAGACTTCTAACACCTTCTCCGGGTGCCCTGAAAACTCGTTCCGTCCATGGCGGCGGGCAGAAGTTCAGGCCGCGTTCCTTGGGTCGGTCAAGAGTTTTTCAAAAATAGGGTGCAATGCCGCGTCAGGAAATCCTCTCCATGTAGCGTGCGTTAACCCCATTGGAAAGGCAAATACTGTTGTGTGCGGGAGCGTGCTCAGGGGGTGCGCTTCCCCGCTTCACTCCGGTGTCACCGTGTCGGGTCATTGAAATAACGAAGCCACTCCGTCAACCCGCTTGCCATGGGAGGCACGAGGGGGCAGGTATCGTTACACGGGGAAGCGCAACGCCTGAATACGTAGGTGTCCGGTATTCATGAAATGGTTAGGTTTTGGTTCAAGCAGGGTAATGTGCCAAGGCTCAGCTTGTAATTCAGATGTCCCCGAATATCGCAAACACCGTCACCTTATTTTCCATTAACTTTCCCACCGGTTCGATGATCTAAAATATCTGTCTTTTACAGAGTGTAAAAATATCTGACACAAATTCCTTCTTACGATAATTTTTAGGGTCTGTTTCTCTAAAATGTTTCTTAAAAATATTAATGGGTTAAAGAGATAGTTTTCTTGACTTTGTCTGGCACAAACATTGCTTTTCAAAATCGTACGTCATTGTCGAAAAATTATCGTTTTCCGGAACGGCAATAAAACGGACTTTTTTAAAACAACCAACAGTAATTCATGGAAAAGAAATTTAACATATTAATCGGTGAGCGAAATCCACATATCAGAGAGTTTTTAAAGCGGGAAATGGTCACCGAAGGCTACAATGTTCAATTGGCCAAAAACGGCAGGGAGGTATTGAAGTTGGTTTACAGCTCTATACCCATTGATCTCGTTATTGTTGATCCCGATCTTCCGGATGCAAGCGAATTGAATCTGTTTAAAAGTCTTGAAGATCGCATCCCGACGTTGCCGTTGGTGGTCCACGGTTATGGCTTGGAAAATCTCGACTATTTCCTGAAATCAAAACCAATGATGTTTGTTCCAAAACAGGGAAACAGCAGCGAAACCCTGAAAAATATCGTCAGCGAACTCTTGTTAAAATCTTATCCCAAAAGGTTCAAAACATCTGAAGAGAAAAAAATAGTTGAAAAGACGACCTGATATGGCCCCGACAAAAAATAAGAACAATGGCTATTACCGATTGTTAACCCGAAAAATGATCCTGACCATTATCATTGTGTCGTTTACACCCATGATTCTAGTTAGCAGTTTTATCCTTTATCAGTTCCGGATCTCCTACCATGAAAAACTCGAGGCTCACCTAAAAGAGCTGGTCCTGAAGCAAAAACAGAACATCGATAGTTTTCTAAAAGAAAAACTGGGGGATATTCGATTCCTTGCGGAAACTTTCTGTTGTGAGGAGTTGAGTGATGAGTCTTTTCTACAGGACCGACTGGAGATGCTCCAGCAGGTGTTCGGGCCTGTTTTCGTAGACCTCGGCGTCGTAAACGAACGGGGAATTCAGGTGGCCTATGCCGGGCCTTTTAGGCTCGGGAAAGCGATTTACGCCGATGCCGACTGGTTTAAACAGGCCATTAAATCCAAGTATTTTATCAGTGACGTTTTTTTGGGCCTGCGGGGCCTTCCTCATTTTATTGTGACGGTCAGAGATAACTGGAAGGGAGAGCTTTGGATTCTAAGGGCAACCATCGATTTTGTGGCATTTAACAACCTCGTCCAAAACATTCGAATCGGCGAAACAGGATTCGCATATATCCTGAACAGAGAAGGGGAACTTCAGACCAAGCCTTTCTTCGACATCACCCCGAGAAAAAAGCCTTACCGGGATTTTTTAAAGATAAAGGAAGACGATCCCCAAAAGGTCCATATGATCGAAAAGAAGGATGAATCCGGCAAAAAAAATATTTACGTTGCAGCCTTTCTCAAGAATGGGGACTGGCTGCTGGTTTACCAGCAGAATGCCAGGGATGCGTATCTGGATCTTAACAGAGCCATCGGGATCGCGATCATTATCGTCTTGTTGGGCGCTTTTGGAATTATTTTCACCGCAGTGATTCTTTCAAAAAGAATGGTGAATCGTATCGTCATGGCAGACGAAGAAAAGGATATGATGAACAAACAGATTATCGAAACAGGAAAACTGGCATCCGTGGGTAAGCTGGCGGCCGGGATCGCCCATGAGATCAATAATCCTGTGGCGATTATGGTTGAAGAAGCCGGCTGGATCAAAGACTTGTTGGAAGATGAAGAATTCCATGAAAGCGAAAATCTAGATGAATTCGAAAGGGCCCTTAAACAGATTAAAACCCAAGGGCAGCGATGCAAAGAAATTACCCACAAGCTGCTAAGTTTTGCCAGAAAGACAGACTCCAGGGTTCAGGAGACGGAGATCAACGACGTGATTGATGAAATCGTTGCACTGTCAGAACAACGAGCAAAATATGGGAAGATAACCATTCATACTGATTTTCAAAAAGACCTTCCCAGCACCTATCTGGCCCAGTCAGAAATGCAGCAAGTCCTTTTAAATCTGATCAACAATGCAATCGATGCCATGGAAAATGAGGGCGGTACCCTGGACATAAGCACTCGATTGGATTCGGATGCCATTGTAATTCAAGTGGCTGACGACGGCCCCGGAATTCCCGAATCAAACCTTTCCCGAATTTTTGAACCGTTTTTTACCACCAAACCGGTGGGAAAAGGAACCGGCCTTGGCCTGTCCATCTGTTACGGGATCATTCAAAAAATGGGGGGCGAAATTACTGTGGAAAGCATCATCGATTCGGGAACTACTTTTCGGATCCGGCTTCCGATAAAAGGTCCTCCGGAGAGATGACGTCTTGGGTTAAAAATTATTTCAGGAAAAAATCATGTCTAAGCACGCCGACAAACAGATTAAGCTCCTTCTTGTTGATGATGAAAAGGGCTTCGTGGATGTCATCGCCAAGCGGATGTCCAAACGAAATATTGACGTAACCAAAGCATACAGCGGGACTGAGGCTTTGAAGGCACTGAGAATGACGGATTTCGATGTAGCGGTTCTGGACTTGAAGATGGAGGATATGGACGGCATCGAAATTTTAAAACTATTCAAAAAAATAGTTCCGGATCTTCCGGTTATTATGCTGACAGGACACGGATCCGAAGCGGCGGCCAGGGACGGAATTAAATTCGGCGCTTTTGATTATCTGACAAAACCGTGTGATTTTGAAGAACTGATTGTCAAGATCAAAGAAGCATACCAACATCAGATCTGAAAGGAGAGAAAATGTTTTTAAAAACTAAAACCTTCCAATTATGTTTTGCAGTTGTGCTCGGTATTGTTGTGCTTATGCTACCCAGACCGGAAGGGACAAAATTTAAAATAACCGGCGATAATAACCAATTACTATTGCAGAGTATCAGTCGACACTTTACCCTAACACCGACTGAAAAGCCGAATGTTAAAGAATATGTCGTAGAAGCACTACAGCCCAAAAGCCCGGAATC
>JAHECI010000450.1 GCA_024641825.1 Desulfobacterales bacterium
CGGTTATCAGTCCGATTTTTGGTAACTTTTTGATATGAGATTTTAGAAATTGAGCAGTTTCAACGGCTTTGTATTTGTAGTTTTTCATCATTAAGCACTTGTTTGCAAATTTCATATGTTTTGGGGAAAATATCTTTAAATTATCACGAAAGCTCGAAACAAGAATAAATTCGTGTTGTAGTGGTAAATATGACTTTTCGGTTTCATCTGAAATGGAATCATAATTAAACACATCGCTGCCGTCAAGAGGATGAAAAAATAGTTTTATATATTGACATGTTATTTTGTAGTAAATAGTATTCTAGGTTTATATTAAATGCTATGATTATCAGACTGACTCAATATTAATATCAGGAGAATTAAACCATGTCCAAAGATATCATCGGATCGGTGCTGGTTGTAGGCGGCGGAATTGCCGGGATGCAATCTGCTCTGGATTTGGCTGATTCGGGATTTTATGTTCATCTCGTTGAAAAATCCCCGGCCATCGGCGGCATCATGTCACAACTGGACAAGACCTTTCCGACCAATGATTGTGCCATGTGAATTATTTCACCGAAACTGGTCGAGGTCGGCCGGCACATCAATATAGAGCTTCACACCATATCTGAAATTAAAGAGATTACCGGTGAAGCCGGCAATTTTAAGGTTACGCTGAACAAGGGCTCTCGATATATCGATATGGACAAGTGTACCGCATGCGGGGACTGTACCCAAGTGTGTCCGGTGAGCCTTGAAAGTCTTTACGATGAGTGTCTCATCGACAGAAAAGCGGTTTACAAGCCCTACGCACAGGCCGTACCCGGAGCATATGCCATAGACAAAAGGGATCAGTCGCCTTGCACCAATGCCTGCCCCAACGCTGTCAATGCCCATGGATATGTGGCCATGATCGCCCATAGCAAATATCAGGAGGCCATGGAGGTCATCACCCGGACGCTGCCCCTTCCCGGCGTGCTGGGCCGGATTTGCCCCCACCCGTGTGAAACCGCATGCCGGCGAGACGAGGTGGATGAACCGATTTCCATCTGCGCCCTGAAACGTTTTGTGGCGGATAAGGTCGATATCGATGATTTGCCTCTGGTTGATATTACGATCAGAGATGAAAAAATCGCTGTTGTCGGCGCAGGACCTGCCGGCCTCACGGCAGCCTATTTTCTGGCCAAAGACGGTTTCAAGGTGACTATTTTCGAGGCCCTTCCCGTGGCCGGTGGTATGCTCAGGGTCGGGATCCCCGATTATCGGCTTCCGCCGGATGTGCTTGAAAAAGAAATTAAGTGGATTACCCGGTTTGGTGTTGAGATCAAATATAACACCGCCCTGGGCCGCGATATCACCGTTGATGGTCTGTTGGATGACGGATACAGGGCTGTTTATCTGGCCATTGGCTGTCATGCCAACATGAAACTGAACATTCCCAAAGAAGATACAGATGGCGTGATTCCAGGGGTTAAATTTTTAAGGGATGTTTCTTTGGGTGATCTCAAGGCCCTCAAAGGCAATGTGGTTATCGTGGGCGGAGGGGATGTGGCCATTGATGCGGCAAGATCCGCGCTGCGCCTTGGGGCAGACAAGGTCAGCATCCTTTACAGACGGACACATGCAGAGATGCCGGCCCGGGAAGAGGAAATTGAAGATGCCCTTGAAGAAGGGGTTGATATTCAGTTCCTCATGGCTCCTGTAGAAGTGGTGGAACGCGGCGGAAAAGTTGTGGGGCTCAAATGCATTAAAATGAAACTGGGCGAGCCTGACAAAAGCGGCCGACGCCGACCGGTCCCTGTTGAAGGGAGTGAATTTGTTGTTGATACCGATGTCATCATACCGGCAATCGGTCAGAAAACCGATACAGCGTTTCTTAAAGATACCACAGACATTGAACTGGATCGTTGGAACAACATCAAAGTCGATCCCATCAGCTTCGAGACCACCAAAAAAGGGGTGTTTGCCGGCGGTGACGCCCAAACCGGTGCATGGATCGCTATTGGTGCCGTATCAGCCGGAAGAGAGGCTGCCGTTTCCATATCCAGATATCTTAATGGAGAGGATTTGACAAAAGGACGAGAGCCTATTGAAACGCCTCAGAAAAGCTTCTATCCCATAAAAAAGGATATCCAAAAGGCCAAACGGGCGAAGATGTCCAGGATTTCCATGGAAGAGCGGAAGAAAGGGTTCACAGAGGTGGAACAGGGTCTCAGTGAGGCGGCAGCGGTTGCCGAAGCCCAAAAATGCCTCAACTGCATGGTATGCTGCGAGTGTTTGGAATGTGTAAAGGTCTGCAAAGCCGAAGCCGTTACCCTTGAAACCCATTCCCAGAAGAATGAAACCGTCGAGATTGATGCCGGTTCGATCATATTGGCGCCTGGAGCGGACGTGTATGATCCCGGATTGCACGACACGTACAATTACGCGAAGCATCCCAATGTGGTGACGTCCATGGAATTCGAGCGGATTCTATCGGCATCGGGTCCGTACGGGGGCCACTTGATACGGCCGTCGGATCACGTGGAGCCGAAGAAAATTGCCTGGCTCCAGTGT
>JAHECI010000451.1 GCA_024641825.1 Desulfobacterales bacterium
ACTTGAAAAATCCCAAATCCAACGAGAAAACTTCCGGATTTTTGAGAATCGAGCGCGATTGGCTCGATAGGATTATTGAAAACGGCTACGTAGACACCTACCGGTATTTTTATCCGGATACGGTAAAATATTCATGGTGGACCTACCGATTCAAAGCCAGGGAACGTAATATCGGGTGGCGGATCGATTATTTTTTTGTCACAAAAGATATTATCGATAAAGGTTGGGTTAAAGAGGCTTTTATCGACAAAGATATTTTTGGCTCAGACCATTGTCCCATCGGTCTGGTTATGGAAATCTGAACCTGCTTTCGTCTGGATACTGGGAATGGCATAAAGGAGTGAAATGGAACCTCCGAAAATTGTAGCGATCTACGGCAGTCCGCGTCGGCAAGGAAACACGGCAACACTTTTGAGCCGCGCCGTCCAGGGTGCACGGGATTCCGGTGCCCGAGTCGAAGAAATCGTCCTGAGGGATTTGAAAATTTCACCGTGTCTTGAAATATACGCGTGCAAAAAAGACGGGCGATGCGCCATTAAAGATGATTTTCATTCCGTTGTGGACCAGATCCTATCCGCCAAAGGATTAATGCTTGCAAGTCCCATCTTTTTTTATACGGTCAGTGCTCACACGAAAATTTTAATGGATCGCTGTCAGTCGCTGTGGGTGAAAAAATATTGGATTGACAAGGTCCCTTTCGGCCAATGGGAGCCCAAACGAAAGGGCTTTTTTATTTCAGTCGGTGCCACCAAAGGTAAAAAGCTTTTTGACGGAACCCTTTTGACGGTCAAATATTTTTTCGATGTTCTGGATGTGGAGCTTTTCCGGTCGCTTTTGTATCGCGGACTCGATTTTGAGGGAGATGTTTTAAAGCACCCGGAATATCTTGAAGAAGCCTATCTGGCAGGGAAAACCTTTGCTGAGGCCCTTTGAATGACACGCCGTGAAGGGCGCCAAAATATAGAACCCTAATTGATCGCAAACAAACTGGGAAAAATATTATAACTGATTAGTTTTTTTATATTTTTTGTAGATACAAATCTATTTTCACGCTCCTTCTTCTATAGATGAGATACAAATCTTTTAATACAATCCCATTTTGTTTGCCCTTCGGGAAAGCTGATGATACCCCATCTCCTTCGTTATCAAGGACTCGCAGTAGATGACGGAGGTCTATCCCGCTGTGTCTGCGGGGCTTCGCCCTTGATGCCTTGGATCTGGGGCATCCTAAGCTTTCGCTCAATTAGGGTAGAAGTCTTTATGTGTATTCCGCTGCGGCTAAAAGAAAGCCTTTGCGCCGGCGTACTTTTTTCTAAAATATCGGTTGTTAAGAGACGTCCTTTTTACGTCCTTTCCCTTTCCGGGCGCATGAATAAATTTTCCGTTTCCATCATAGATGCCCACATGGGAAATTTTCCCCATACCGGCGGTATGGAAGAACACAAGATCTCCTTTTTTCAGTTGGCTTCGTCTTACGGGCACCCCTGCATTCCACTGTCCTTGAGACGATCTGGGAAGTTCCAATCCGTTCAGCCGGTATACCGTTCGGGTGAGTCCGCTGCAGTCAAACCCCTCCTCGGCGGACGCTCCGCCCCACCGGTAGGGGATCCCGATGAAACTATAGGCGGTTCCTACGATTTTATTTCTTAAATCAGCCGTTGAATAATTCTTGAAAGCGACCACATAAAAATCGTTGATAATCCTTTGGGAGAGAAGTTCTTGTGCCCGGTTATTCGCAGCGGTCCTGGATGCGAAATTCCCGAAGCGAACCTTGTAAAGACCCGTTGGATCGATAAAATGATACGCATCCAATCCTTGGCCCCGAAGTTTATCGGTAAATCGTATGGCGTTTTCCATATCTGAAAACGCGCCGGCCTGAATTGTATAATGGATTGATACCAAAGGGGGCTGGAAAGGAGGCTCCAAAGATGATTTCTTAGGCGTACGGGCACATCCTGGAAGAAAAAAAAGGGTAAAGACAAGGGCGAGCCAAACCGTAAGTTTCTCGAAATCGACGCGTCTGTTTTCGGATGAACCAGAACAATTCATAAATGATCTGACAATGTATTTTGCCGGAAGTTTCGGTGATTGTACAACCTGCTGAAAATTTGTATGATAATCCCATAGAAGGGTCTGCACTTTACCGTTATGGTTTATCATCGTTCTTTTTTTTTACCCAAAAAAATAAAGGGCAGGGCAAATGGGCCGAACAAAATCCCCATGATCAACCAAAACTGTTTATTGCAACCCCTCTTGGCAGCCAGATAATAAAGCAGCCCACCGAAAAGGGTCGAAATGAGAATTACAGCGACCAAACCCATTCACTTAACATAATTTTTTGTTTTTTTGCTGTGGAGGTTCAACCCAGCCACCCAATGGCTGTAAGTTCCATCATTCCTGAACGTCCGTTTCCGTTTTAATCTCAGGAGAATAAATGACCAGCCGGTCACCGGGGTGGATATATTTTTTCTGCCCCAGCCGATTCCATATCACCAAAACCGGCAGCGGGACATTAAAGCGTTCGG
>JAHECI010000452.1 GCA_024641825.1 Desulfobacterales bacterium
AAATTGGTGTTGGCCTGGATATTTTTCTGGGCCGTGTGAATATTGTTAATCTTAGAAAGAATCGAGGCCACGGTCATGTTTGGGGCGGCCCGTTGAATATCGCTTTTCAAATCGGTGTTGAGTATTTTCCCGGAATGATATTTCCAGACAACAAGGTCTCTAAACCAGGTTTTAAGCACTTCCAGAGAGTCTTCGAGGACCTTGTTATCCTTGGCCAAACTTGCGGCAAACGCCAGGCGTGCGGCCATGGGTCTCATGGAGAGTGATCGAACCTCATCGATCAACCAGTTCCTCCGGTTAATCCAATCGATGGAATTCTTTTGACTGGTCATTGAAAAGGCCTTGGAGACGCTTCCGTTTGCCAGGGTCGCGATAATTTTAGCATCATCCGGATGGGTTCCGCGTTTTTCCACCAGCAGTGCCTCCAGGTGCTTTCGGGGAATCGGATTAAACCGGATATGCTGGCAGCGTGAAACGATCGTAGGAAGAAGGTCCGATGTCTGCATGGCAGTGAGTATCAGAATCGTTTTGTCCGGCGGTTCTTCCAGCACCTTCAAAAGGGCGTTGCCTGCCGAAGGATTCATGGCCTGGGCATCTGATATTATGACCACTCGCAGCCTTGCCTCGTAGGGTTTCATGGCAAGGGTGCTGCAAAGACTTCGTATTTGATCGATTCGGATAAAAGGACCCGACGGTTCAACCAGAATGACATCCGGATGACTGCCGGATTTGATTTTCCGGCACGATGGACAACAGTCGCCGGGTCCGCCGTGGTGGGTTCGATCCGGTATCCTTCGATGATCGTCCCGGTTTTTTGGATCTGCTGAAAGGGCCCCCTTGTTCCGGGCCCTACAATTGCAGGCCATGGCGAACGCCAACGCAGTAATCTTTTTGCCCACACCGTCGGCACCTAAAAAAAGAAGGGCGTGCGGAATGGTCTCATTTTGAAGAAGCGTCGTTAAAAGTCTTATGGGCTGTTCTTGACCCACGATCGACTCAAAGCCGATTATCGATTCAGAGCCAGACACGACTCTAACAATTTACACGATTTTTTAATTCTTTTCCAGATTTGAAAAACGGCAGTTTTTTAGGCTTAATGACCACCTTTTCACCGGTTTTTGGATTTCTGCCGGTATAGCTTTTGTATTCTTTAACAAAAAAACTGCACAGGCCTCTGATTTCGACACGTTTTCCCTTTTCCATGGCATCGGCCATGTTATCGAAAAATATCTCTACCACCCTTGCTGCCTCTGCTTTGGTAATGTTCGCTTCGGATTTCAAGGCGGAGATAAGCTCCAGCTTGTTCATATATCCTCCTTCTGAATATATCTTTCTGTCATTTGATCGTTTGAAATTTTACCCTTTGATCCTGTGGAAACCGGTTGTTAATTTCTATAGAATGCAAACCCATAGCAAGTCAAGTGGTTATGATCATATTTTAGGCAGTAATTCAATATCCTCTTCACTCACGTTCACGCCCGCATATTGTCCCAGCGCCTCAATATTAACAATGACACGCCCTTTTCCCCGGTGCCGCAGGAACGTCCCCACCACCCCGGCAAAAGGGCCCTGGACAACGATGACCCGGTCCCCTTTTTTAAATCGGGACCCTGTGGTCACAGAATCGTTCCCCTGAACGATGATCTTCAAAGAGTCGACGGTTTCCGAAGACACCGGAATGGGGCCGTCCGTGTTCCCCACCAGACGGACAGCGCCCACGGTCTTTACAATTTCAATATGTTCCGTGGGCTCGAGGGTGGTTCTTACAAACAGGTATCCGGGGAACAGCGGAACTCGGATCATCACCTTGCGGTCACGACGTTTGCTTCTCACCTGGATCTTCGGGAGAAAGACCTCCAACGATTTTTTTGCCAGGCCTTCGTTGACCACATTTTCAAACCTGCTTTTGGTATGCAGGACATACCATGAATAATCTAATCTATCTATTGTCATACGTCTTTGGGGATATCCATCAAAATTTTCTCAACCCAGAGAAAAAGTCTGGAAATGCTGATCATTATCGTCGTTGGACTTATTTTCCCGTCTTATTTATGTCGCCATAAGATATATTCTGTTTGTCTCAATAAGTCCAGGGGTATTATTTCGATCCGACACCCCCGATGCCATAAAGTTCGATCATAAATCCAATTTTCTGGTCATCTCCTTCTTTAAGGTATTTTGCGTACAATGACCAGCATTGGGTTTCGTACAAAAACCCAATGCCGGATTTCAAATCGTTGCCGTTGTATACGTCCCGTTCATATTCGGCCATTGCCGAAAGGCTGTGGGATATTTTAAAGCGAAGATCGGCGTAGACGGATTCACTGACATCTTTTGTATAGCGATGGGAAACGTACAGTTTGTCCCCCCGGGGATCCCACACGTTCAATCCAATATTCCTCGACCGAAAGGCGCTGTCATAATGGGACCAATCCGCATCGGCGTCGATGGCAAAATATTTCCTCGGAAAAATCTGAAGCTTTATGTTAATCGGTGAAAACGGCTCCGGATCGTCTTCGTTT
>JAHECI010000453.1 GCA_024641825.1 Desulfobacterales bacterium
GCCCGAGGCCTACAAGGATGTTTCCCAGGTGGTGGAGACGGTCCATGGGGCCGGCATCTCAAAAAAAGTGGCCCGATTAAAACCCGTCGGTGTGGTTAAAGGATAATTTGAGACGGACCCCAGAGAAATAGGCTGCGCCCCGATGAAATAGGCGTTGCATTTCATTGGGCAAGCATTTCACGGGGCAGGCGCAGAAATTGGGCAAAAAGGGGCGTTTTGCAAAGGTCTCAATTTGCCCAAGGTCCACAGATCCATAGATTGCTGCGCCGGCACTTCCAGCAGGAATTATTCTACCCCCCAAATACCCGAGACACGCCCCGCCGATGCCACAATGAGGGGTATTACCCCTCAATAACCCCTAATTTATATAGTGTTGAATTTTGGGTGTGCGGTCGTATCTTTAACCCAACGAACCGAACAGCAGTCCAAATATTATGACCGCTAAACCAACGGCGCTTAAAAGGAGGATGCCATGGTGCACCTGGGTGCGGGCAATTTCGGCGGATGATTCTCGTTCAGGCGGTCTCCGAAACCCTGGGTCGGCGCATGGCTCCGGCCTTTGGTCCCGGCCCAGACCAGTAAAAAATTTTCACCGGACAACCCCGTGTCTTGACCTTCAATTCAGATTCAAACGGGTTTGCCTGACTTGGGGTTGGGGACTTGCATCGCCGGAAAAAAGACTTAGTGTTATCCATGAAGGTCGAAAATCGGATTGCACGCCGGGAAGGTGTTATCAAAATGAAATCCCCGGCCAAAACTTGCATCAAGGAGGTTTTTATGGAACTCAAAGAATATTTTCAGAACCAACAAGGCCTGGGGGTCTTGTCCACGGCAGACGGCAGCGGTCGAGTGAATGCCGCCGTATATTCCAGACCCCATTTTATGGAAGACGGGTCCCTGGCGTTTATCATGCGGGACCGGTTGTCCCACCGGAATCTGGTGTCAAACCCCCATGCAACCTATCTGTTTAAAGAGGATGGCCCCGCATATACGGGAAAGCGATTGTATCTGACCAAAGTTCGAGAAGAAGAAAATTCCGACCTGATCGATTCATTGTCCCGGAGGAAATACCCGGCGGATCTGAAAATCACAGAGTCCAGATTCCTGGTGTTTTTCAAGCTCGACAAGGTGCGGCCCCTGGTGGGTGACGGTTAGCAAAAACCCGACGCTAAAACCGCATCCAAGAAGCTATGATGGCGCTCTTTTCGGGGCTTGAACGGCCAAATACGAGGAAAGGAGTCTTGTGATGATCCGTTTAGGACTCTGTTGCATATTCCGGAAAGAACCCATAAAATTCCGGAGAACCACTGCAAAATATCTGGGGAAGTTTTCCCGCCGTCAGCAGCTGGCCTACCTTTCCGAAATCTGTATGGCCAATGCCGATGCCCTTTACAGGGCATTGCAGTTCTGCCGTCGTCACGGGATCCATGGATTCCGGATCAACAGCCAGATCCTTCCCCTGAAAACCCACCCGGAGGTGGGGTACCGATTCGAAGATCTTCCGTCCCACGGAAAAATACGCCGGATGTTCGAGGGCTGCGGCACCTACGCCGCAGAACACGATCTTCGGACCACATTTCATCCGGATCAGTTCATTCTCCTCTCCTCCCCCGATGATACCGTGACCCGGCGGTCCATCGCAGATCTTATCTATCAGTCCGAAGTCGCCCAATGGGTGAATGCGGACGTTATCAACATCCATGCCGGTGGGGGGTATGGGGACAAGACCCGGGCCTTAAATCGCCTTCGACGGGAAATAGAGCGTTTGCCCGAAACCGTTCGCCGCCGATTGACCCTTGAAAACGACGACCGCATTTATACCCCCAAAGACCTGCTGCCGGTGTGCAGGGACATGGAAATCCCCTTGGTCTATGACGTTCATCACCACCGGTGTCTCCCCGATGGAAACGGTGTCGAAAAAACCACCCAACTGGCGTTGGACACCTGGAATCGCGAGCCCCTCTTTCACCTGTCGAGCCCTTTGAATGCCAAAGGAAACGGCAATCCCCGAAACCATCACGACTTCATAGACATCGCCGATTTTCCAAGGTCCTGGCTTCCCCTCCACATTACCATCGAAGTCGAAGCCAAGGCAAAAGAGTTGGCGGTATTGAAGCTCATGGAAGACCTTTCCAGGTTGTCAACCGAAGACTCCGGGTAAAAATCTTATTTCTCCGAACTGTATGTGGGGGCATTGGGGGGTGATTTTCCTTTGAGAACCTCATGATAATACTGATAGGTCAGCGGTTGTCCTGTTTTTAAAACTTCCGAAAAAACCGTATCCCCGATAAAAATGGTGTGGGTCCCCAGGTCGATCTGATCGACGACGTTGGCTTCAAGAACGGATAGGGCATTTTCGGTGATCAGGGGGCAGCCGGTGGATCCTGTCTTGAACTGCACCTTTTCAAGTTTGTCGATGTCCCTTCCGCTTCGAAAGCCAAAGGGTCCGAAAAACTTCATGGGCGCCGATTCATCCAATACCGATACGCCAAAAACCTTGCTTTTTGAAATGTATTCGTGGG
>JAHECI010000114.1 GCA_024641825.1 Desulfobacterales bacterium
TCCTGACCCATGGCTCGATAGAGCGTGGCCTTCGAAATTTTAAATGCGTACAGTGCATTGTAATAATTTGTCATGGTTCGTGTGAGAAGCGTCTGAGCAATAAGCACATCGGTTTGTGTGGCCACTTGTTCTTTATATCTTTCCTGATTGATCCTGTAGTTTTCTTTGGCCTGTTCAATGGCTTTTTCAACCGTTATAATTGCCTGTTCCGCTTGCTGGGTTCTCAAGTATGCATTCTTTACCTCCAAGCGGATATTATCCACAATCTCCTTTTTTCGAAGATCTGCCTGGGACAGCCGCGAGCGCTTTTCTTCGACGCCATAGGATGTTCGACCCCATTCCCAAAAATTCCATTTTGCCACCGCTGCGATATTCCAACCGCTTGGATCATATATCCCCGAGCCCCCATTTACATCCCATTCCGTTCCGTATCTGAAATAACTCCCTTTTAGATCGATGGATGGATAATAGTCTTTTTTTGCCAGTTGTAATGTCTTTCCTGCAATTTCAATTTCCAGATCGACAATTTTTATTTCCAGTCGTTTTTCTTCGGCTTCGGAAAAACAATAATCGAGTGTTTCTTGAAAAGGCGCGTAGTCGAGAATATCTTTGATATTTACAGGGGTATCGATCGGTCTGCGAAGCAGCGTATTAAAATTCGACTCGGCATTGTCCATGTTGTTTTTTGCGACAATGAGCTCCTGTTTGGCATTGGCCAGTTCAACCTGAGCTTGAAGAAGATCGTTTAACGGGCTCATACCGACCTGATAAAAATTATCGGCCACTTCTTTTTGAGAATTGATCTGTACGACGGTCTGTTTGGCGATGTTATAGAGCTTTTGAGCCTGCAACAGCTGAAAGTATGCATTTTTCGCGTCAAGGATAATATCCTGACGTCTAAGCTGTTCCTTAACTTTCGCGGTATCAAGGCCCAACCCGGCGATATCGTACTGCCTTAACAAAGAAAAACCGGTAAATATCGGTTGACTGAATGAAGTTACAAAAGCGTATTCCTCTTCTGGAACCAGTTCAATGCCGCCGACAGATGCACTTGCGTCCACCCGATCGTATTCATAGGATGCGCTGAATGTGGGGAAAAATTGCGTCCGCTGAGCTTTTTTTGCAGCCACGGCAGCCGCTGTTTCTTCTTTGGATAATTTTAGCCCGAGATTGACCTTGATTGCACTATCGATGGTCTGTTCGAGGGTAAAAGTTTCAACCGGCTCCTGGGCTGCGGAAAAAGCAGGAAAGACCAGCGGCTGAACGATGGCAACCCAGAAAAAAAGTTTTAAAAATAAATTCTTTAATATCATATTTGCCCTCACATTGCATAATAGAGCGGTTCGCCCGTAACACCCCACGAAAATTTTCGCTCAATTTGGGTTTAATGCCCCACAGGTTTTTGATTGACCCGCAAGGGGTTTACTGATATTGGTTTTTTTGAGTTGAAGGAGTGCTGTCACCAGTTTTCCTTACTCAAAGCCTCCACTGATCCCCATTAAATAGTCTTCTTCCATTTCGGTGGAGGCTTTTTTATATCCAATCGACATCTTAAAATCAACAGTTTCGTTCCAATTGGGTCCAATAATAAGCTGGATACCCCCCATGCAGGCAATTCGATAGGTGATGACAATTTTTGTCATCTATTGGAATTGTTTTTTGTCAGAAATTGTTACGAATTGGTTTTTGCTTAAATACATCCCATTAATATAACTGTATTTAACATCAAGTTGAAGATATAGGCCCAATTTTTGCATAAAGATGGGAAGAACCGACGCTTTATCTAATTTTTGATGAATTCGAAAAAATCGAATCTTTCGGGTGTTTGGTTTTGACATTTTATGCTTTGTTTGAAATATTAATTGATTTGCCAGGGTGTCAGGTCGCCGATCACGGAACACAAACAACCTAATGAAAGTATATATTTCTAATTTTCTTTACGGAACCATCAAATTCAGGGAACTGAAAAATGACATGGCATTCATTCAAGGGGCCCTGGCACCTGATGTAAAAATCTGGCAAACAATATCGATAACGGATTATGACGGCAATGAATTCAGATAATCGTAACTCAACCAAGGGTCCGGCCCCGAATATCGCTAAAGAGATATCATTAAAAATTTTCATCGCTATTGTTTCCGGTGTGATCGGGTTTTGGCTGAGTCTCCATCCTTTTGTATTTTTACTTCCACCCTATGAATTTAAATTCATAGCCGGGTTGGTATTCCCCCTGATCGTATCCATTGAATGGGGGTGGAGATACGGCTTGGTCTCCGCCATTTTCGGCCTGGGCGCTCAGGTCTTGTGGATAAAGGGTGGTTGGGAATCCGTTGTTATGTATGCCCTGTTCACATTATGGATCGTATGGCATGGATGGAGTGCCGAAAAATTCAGAGAAACCGGAAAAAAAATATGGCATCGCTACGCAGCCGAACTTCCATTTCGTTTATTTGACACCATAATCTTGTATACGGTTTATCGATGGACATTTCAGCTCAACCCCCCACCTTGGGCTCCGGAGATCGCCCAATCATCCGTTTCCCTTCAATATGTAAATTACATGGTTTTAGGGGCTGTGTGTAACGGTTATCTCGTTTTATTGTTATCGAATGTTCTGATACTCTTTGGTCCCCTTAGAAAGGTGTTGCGGCCCCATGAAATAATCGAGCAAAAAAGATCGAACTATCTTCTGGGTACCGCCATTTTAATCGGTTGTGTTTTTTGGGTGGTTGACGGGGCCTTCGGTTTAATATTCAGGGGGCTTCCGAACTCAATCGCTGCAAAAGGATCGGACAGTCTTCTCGATCTGGTGGTGTTTAACGTCCCCCCTTACGCACTGTTCGAACGGCTATCCTTTTTTATCGCCCTTTTGACGGGGGTGCTTTTATCGTCCAGGTATATAAACAAACATTCCGAAACCGAACTGCTTTTAACGAGAATGGTAGAGCTTTCCCCGTATCCCATTACCGTGGTCGATACCGCTGGACGCGTGGACTACATCAACCCTGAATTTATCGAAAGCTTTGGCTACAAACTGGATGACATCCCCACCGTCGAAGATTGGTATAGCAAAATTTTCCCGAATATTTTCGAGCGGAGAGAATTCATTACCCATTGGAAAGAAGACATACAAAAGGCTGTCAATTCCAAAACAGAGCCCCGGACATTTAACGTTACGGCCAAGGATGGCCGAATACAGAATATTATTTTCAGGCAGGTCATCGTCAATGAAGAAAAGGAATATATCATTTGCGAAAATGTCAGCGAACGGATCCGTGCCGAAGAAAAGTTCCGGGCCCTCAATGAGGAGCTGGAGCAGCGGGTAAAGAAGCGGACGTCCCAGCTCGAAGCCACCAACAAGGAGCTGGAGTCGTTCTCATATTCGGTTTCACACGATCTTCGGGCGCCGCTGCGCAGCATCGACGGCTTCAGTATGGCCCTGCTTGACGAGTATAAAGACGCGCTGGACACCGAAGGTCAAGATTATCTCCGACGGGTGCGTTCAGCGAGCCAGCGCATGGGACAGATCATTGACGATCTCCTTTCCCTGTCCAGGATTTCACGTCGGGAGCTTAGAAAACAAGAGGTGAATTTGAGCGAGATCGCACAGAAAATTGTGGAAAAGCTCGAAGAAGGTGATCCGGATCGTCACGTAGATATCGTTATCGGACATCGTGTGACTGCGGATTGCGATCCCAATCTCATTGAAGTTGTGCTGGAGAATCTGTTTGGGAATGCATGGAAGTTCACGTCAAAGCAAGATAAGCCGTGGATCATCTTCGATACGGTTGTCCAGGATGATGAACTCGTTTACTGTGTCCGGGACAATGGCGCCGGATTTGATATGGCCTATGCCAACAAACTGTTTGGTGCATTTCAGCGGTTGCATAAGGATACGGATTTCCACGGTTACGGCATCGGCTTGGCCACAGTTCAGCGAATTATTCACCGTCACGGAGGACGGATCTGGGCTGAAGGATACGTCGATCGCGGAGCCACTTTTTATTTTGCACTTTAATATGATGAAAAGGAACCTATGAACAGAAAAACAATACTCCTGGTTGAAGACAACCCGGATGATGAACTGCTGGCCATTCGTGCACTCAAAAAAAACAAAATTATGAACGAGGTGGTGATCGCTAGAGACGGATCCGAAGCCCTCGATTATCTGTTCGGCACCGGGACCTATGAAGGCCGTGACATGAGTGTAATGCCTCAGGTTATCCTCCTCGATTTGAAGCTCCCAAAAATAGACGGTCTGGAAGTATTGAGGCGTCTTCGCAGGGACGAGCGGACAAAACTGCTTCCGGTGGTTATCCTTACCTCCTCCAAAGAGGAACGGGATTTATCCGAAGGTTATCGGTTGGGCGCCAACAGCTATATTCGTAAACCGGTGGACTTTGCCCAGTTTACAGAGGCCATCAAACAGCTGGGGCTTTACTGGTTGGTCTTGAACGAATCTCCGCCAACGGGAAAAGAATAATTATGGATAAATCCATCAGCGTATTGATCATCGATGACTCAGAAGATGACTGTCTGCTCCTGGTCAGACAGCTAAAGAAAGGGGGATTCCGGCCGACTTACGAACGCGTCGATATCGCCGAAGCCATGATCGATGCCCTCGATAACCACCAGTGGGATCTCATCCTGTGCGATTATTCCATGCCGGGTTTTAGCGCTTTCTCTGCCCTGGAAATTTATTATCAAAATGGGTTCGACATGCCGTTCATCATTGTGTCCGGAACCATTGCCGATGAAATTGCCGTGGATGCCATGAAAGCCGGCGCACATGATTACATCATGAAAAACAATCTGGCGCGACTGACGCCGGCCATTGAACGGGAATTGCGAGAATCGAAGAATCGACGCGAACGTAAACGGGCCGACCAGGAATTGAAACGGAGCGAAGAGAAATATCGTACCCTTTTCGAAGAATCCAGAGACGCAATCTATATGAGTGACCCACAGGGTGATCTCATCGATTTCAATCAATCAACACTGGACCTCTTCGGGCATTCAAGGGGAGAGATGTTTGGCTTGGGCACGGAAGCCGTCTTTGTGGATACCCATGAATATAACAGATTTCAGACGGCGTTGGAGAAAAAAGGATCTGTCAGAGATTTTGAAGCCAAACTTCGCAAAAAAGACGGAACGGAAATGTCCTGCCTGATCACCGCCACCGCCCGTCAGGCAAGAGATCAGAGCATACGGGGATATCAGGGTATCATCCGGGATATCAGCGAGCTGATTTCAAATCGAAATGCCCTTGAAGAGACCCTCAAAGAGTTGAGAAAAGCTTTGGGTGGAACCATCGAAGCCATGGCCTTGACGGTGGAGACAAGGGACCCTTATACTGCCGGCCACCAGCGCCGAGTCAGCAATCTGGCCCGTGCCATCGCAACAGAAATGGATATTTCAGAAAACCGGGTCCAAGGAATCCGCTTGGCAGGCGTCATCCATGACATCGGCAAAATATCTGTACCCGGCGAAATTCTCAGTAAACCGGGCAAAATAAGCGAACACGAATTCGGCATCATTAAAGAGCACCCGACGGTGGGCTACAATATATTGAAAACCGTAGATTTCCCTTGGCCGATTGCCCAGATTGTTCGTCAACATCATGAGCGGTTTGACGGTTCCGGATATCCCGACGGTCTCGCCGGTGAAGACATTTTGCTCGAAGCGAGAATCATGGCGGTGGCAGACGTTGTTGAAGCCATGGCATCTCACCGGCCCTACCGCGCTTCCCTGGGCACCGACATCGCATTGAAGGAAATCTCAAAGAACCGGGACATTCTCTATGACCCTCAGGTGGTCGATGTCTGCCTGAGGCTTTTTAACGATCAAGGTTATCGTTTTTAGAAGTATTGCACCGCCCCTGTTCTCAATCTTACGGGCAGCGTTTCAGGGTATTCCGGATCCCCGAATCTCCTCCAGGGTTTTTTGATATTCAGCGGCCAGCGCCCCCCCCAACGAAACCGCCTTTTGGGCAGCGTTTATGGCTTCCGGCTTTCGACCCTGCTCAAAAAGAATTACGGCAAGATTGTTATACCCTGAACCGGCTTTGGGATTCAGCCGGATGGTTTCTTTGAATGCTGCTTCAGCCTTTTTTAGTTCTCTTAACGCATAGTAGCAATTGCCGATGCCGGTAAGGGCGGACACACTGTCCGGCCAGCGTTTCAACGCGGTGCCATATCCATCGATGGCGGACCTGAATCGACGGGCTTTTTCAAGCCCCAGCACAGCGGCCAAGAAGAGATCCTTATCCACCGTCACCGGCATCTCATCCGGTGGTAGAACCAAGAGCCCCCAGTAATTGCTACGCGCCCATGTGTTTTCAAAACTCCGAAAAGGCATCTCTTTTCGGGCAAGGGAACCGGAACGAAGAACAACGACTTTTTTGGGCCTGTCATAACCCACCACCACAGCATAGTGCCAGACAGGATACCATGAAAACCCGAGGTTTTGTAAAACGATCACCGGATGACCGGCAACCACTTCCGGGAATAAACCATCCAATCCATTGAAAACGTAAGCGATCCTTCCGTGGCGACGGGCAGCGGTGATCATCGACGACTGCAGGCTGCCCTTACGAGAAGGTGTAAAGACTTCATCGCTCAAATCTTCCGGAGAAATCGGCAGATCGGTCCAGCTGAGGACCATGGCAAGGGCTGCAGGTCCGCACTGATTGGCTTTTTGAGGATAAAATGGAACCGCTTCGAGTTCAAACCGGCTCGGCATATGGTCTGCTTTTTGCAACAGTTCCATGGTGTTGAAACCGGCGCAACCGACCCACAGAAAGCCGGCACTGCTCAACAACCAAACAATACTGAAAAATTGCAGGCGCACACGGCGGATGCCCATGCTATTTTTTTGAGGAATGTTTGACAAAAGGGAAAACGTCTGTATATCCCATAATATCTGTAAACAGAAGGACAAGAAAGATAATCAGGGCCGCACCCACAATGGCCCCGATTCCATCGCCACCCGAAGGAAGCTGGTCCATTTTTTCCGCGATTTGCATGACCTCGGCGTCGGAAAGGCAGTCCACACGGGCTTTCGCCTCCATGGGGCTTATTCCTCGAGCCATCATCATCTCCTGCACATCCTCTCTTTCCAGGAAATTGTGAAGATTTTCTCGCATGTTCCGTGCCTTTGACAGATTCAGCACGGTTTCTGTTCCGATCATCGACGCCTGGAGGGTTTGGACCGGCATACTCATCAGCAGCATGGTAATGGTTACAAAGCAACTCACATATTTGGCAAAACGACCCACGCGACGCATTTGACACCTCCGGTATTTTTCGTGTTAATGTATCCGTCTAAATCTTTGGAATCTAGTGGAGATTTTATAACGATCTCATTCACAAAAAGCAAGTGGTTATCACTTTAGTTTTATGAAACAACGACGCAACACCCTTTTACGTATTTTGTTTCAAAGAACCCTCTCGACACCCCGTTTCAAAGGGTTAATTTTTAAAGACGACCCATCAATGATTTTGTTTACCCTCAATCAGGCGATAACTTTTTCAATAACACCGAGGGCCCGGCCGACCAGTTCCATATCCGCCTGTGTCCCCATATGTCCGAGTCTGAAGACTTTTCCGGCAAGGGGCCCAAAACTCCCGCCGACAACAAGCCCGTGTTGTCGAAGTGTTGCATCAAATTCGGGCCATGTAAATCCATGGGGCATTTTAACGGCCGTTACCGTCGGCGACGGTTCTGCATCGAGGGCCGGAAACAGTGACAACCCCATTTCATTTAATTTCTTTCGGCAAAAGGCGGCAACCCCTTCATGACGTGCAAAACTGTCGTCCAGCCCTTCATTCAATATCAGTTCGGTTCCGGCATTGAGGCTCGCAACACCGTGCCAGTTGGGGGTATACGGAAAATAATGCTCTGCCGGTGCGTTATGAAAAGGTTTCAAGGCATCGTATCCGACATAGTCAACCTGACGGACAACTTCCCATGCCGTATCGCTCACCGATAAAAAGGCCATGTCAGGCAGAGAAGACAAGCATTTTTGGGACCCGCCCAGACACAGGTCGACGTGCCACTCATCACACAATACGGGTGAACCTCCTGCACTGGAAACCGCGTCTACATACAAAAGAGGCGTTTTGTAACGGTGTTTCAGCCGTCCCAACTCAGCGATGGGGTTGAGGGTCCCCGACGGTGTTTCGCAATGAACCACGGTAATCATTTTCGGCTTGAATTTAACAATAGCCGCTTCAATTTCGGACATATCTGAAATCGTTTCATCATAGGGCCGGCTTATTTTTTTTACCTCCGCACCCATGGATGACGCCATGTCACCGATTCCATCACCAAAGACGCCGGTAGCAACGGCCAACACGCGATCTCCGGGGAAAAGACAACTCTTCAAAGCACTCCATAAAGCCAGCATACCCTCTCCGGATTGGATGACGATCCGATTTTTTGTGCCGAGAATCATCTGCAGGTTGGATTCGGTTTTATGGTGCAATTCCAAAAATTCAGGTTCTAAATCGGCCGATCCATAATTGGTTTGATACGCGTTTAAAACAGCCTGTGGCAATTTAACCGGTCCCGGGACCATTGGAATTGGGTAGGTTTGCATGGTTTAATCCTTTTTTTTAAAACGCCAAAGTGGTATCCTTAATTTTTGCGCATCAAGGGTTGATGAACTCGTAAAAAGTTAAATATAAAAAACTTCGTTTGCATGTCAATTGAACAGGGTTCGATATTTGGACCTTAACCGAATCCGAAAAAAAATTAAAGACTATGTTATCCAGCGTTTTTAAAAAATACAGCACCGTCGGTTTGGGCGGTGACGGAATTCTGAGGAATTGTGTGGGTCGAATATTTGATCCTCAATACCCGAAGAGATCGATCAAGTGAAATCACAACAGGAATCCCTGTCCGGAGTAGCGTATGCATCCGCAGCATTTTTTATCTGGGGTTTGAGCCCCATATACTGGAAGGTTCTCCACAACATTCCCGCCCTTGAAATCATTATGCATCGGACCATCTGGTCGTTTGTCTTTCTTCTGATTATCCTTGTATTCCTGAGGCTCGGAAATGAACTCATAACGGCCGTAAAAAAATGGCGCACCTTTTTGGTTCTGATCCCCACAACGATCCTCCTTGCATTCAACTGGTTCATCTATATCTGGGCCGTGAACAATGAACACATTCTTCAGGCAAGTCTCGGATACTTTATCACGCCGCTGGTAAATGTCCTGTTGGGGATGATTTTTCTCA
>JAHECI010000115.1:0-7812 GCA_024641825.1 Desulfobacterales bacterium
GGGTGGACACCGCACAACGGGCACCGGCTTCTTCGGCATACTTGCGAACCATGGCGATTTCGGCCTTGGTGTCGGTGTGGAAGCAGTTGATGCAGACCACCGGGTTGATACCGGACATCCGAATGGTGTTGATGTGATGCACCATATTACCAACACCCTTTTCCAGTACGTCCAGACCTTCCTTCTGATACTCTTTGGGCAGGGGCAGGCCGGCCACGACCTTGGGGCCGCCGCCGTGCATCTTGAGTGCCCGAATGGTGGTAGTGAGAACGGAGACGTTGGGTTTCAGTCCGCTGTACCGGCATTTGACGTTCCAGAATTTCTCAAAGCCGATGTCAGCACCAAAGCCGGATTCAGTTACGTGGTAGTCAAAAAGCTTGAGGCCGACCCGGTCAGCGATGATCGAAGACTGCCCCACGGCGATGTTGGCAAAAGGACCTGCGTGAATCATGCAGGGTTGATACTCTGCCGTCATCATCAGGGTGGGGTTGATGGTGTTGCGCATCCAGGCAGTCATGGCATTGCCGACTTCCAGGTCGCCGGTGGTAATCGGTTTGCCGGATTTGCTAAAGGCCACGGTGATGTTGTTCAGTTTTTCGCGCAGGTCTTTCAGATCGCGAACAATGGAAAGAATCGCCATGAGCTCGGAGCTGACCGCGATCCCGAACTTGGACTGCATGACCATGCCGTCAAACCTGCCGCCCAGACCGATAACGATATTTCGCAAAGCCTGAGCACAGAAATCCATGATCCAGCCCATCTCCACCCGGGTGGGATCGACGTCCAGCCTGGGCATACGGGTCAGGCGCGCAAGCTGCTCGTCATTGTAGTTCCGCTCGTGTTGCATTCTGGAGGTCAGGGCGACCATGGCCAGATTGTGACCGTTCATGATGTCATTGATGTCGCCGGTCAGACCCATGGAGAATTCCGTCATGGGAATTATCAATGAGTTTCCGCCGCCGGCAGCGGTTCCTTTAATGTTCATGGTGGGACCACCGGAAGGTTGTCGCAGACAACCGCCGACATTAACACCACGTTTGCCCAAACCTTCCATGAGACCGCAGGAAGTGGTACTTTTACCTTCACCCAACGGGGTGGGGGTGATGGCGGTCACCTCAATGTACTTGCCATCCGGGGTGTCTTTCAAACGATTAATAATTTTGAGGAAATCCAGCTTGCACAATCTTCCCATGGGCAGGATCTCATCCGTTTCCAGAGCCAGTTTTTCTCGCCATTCTTCGGGATAAGGCATGTTTTCTTCGGCCGCTTCTGAAATCTGCCAGTCGGCCATTTCTACCGCATTATAAGCCATTTAATCAATCCTCCTCTATAATATTTGGGTTAATAAAACAGGAACCCGGTACCCAACTCCTGGGTTCCTTCAGCTTCAGTCAAAAAGCATTTCTAAAAAGAGTGATTTGATGATGACCCAAAAAGGATCCGAATATGCGGGAAAGTCAATCCCCAATGGCAAAGGTCAAAACCCCGGATCTCATTTGAATGTCATACGGCGGCGGCGGTCAAACCCGCCCCTCGACCATCCCTGTCTAATGGATTCGCACGAACCCAATATGGGAAAAGAAACGTTGTGGCCTGTTTTTCGAAGGAATTGATTGCGATTGGGATTTTGAATTCGATTTGACATTTGAATTTTGTCCCAAGGAATTTAGGATCGCGACCTTGCCCCTATGTCATATGGTATTAATTAAAGGATCTTAGGTTCTTATCTTTTTCCCCCGTTTTTACCCCTGCAATAATGCAAAAAAAATAAATATTGTCAATAGAAAAATACACTTAGCACTTGCGTAAAAACGGCTCTGGGGAATCGGTGCCCAAATTCGGATCGTTGGGAAGGCGCAAAACCACAAGTAATCGCACACTATTTCAAGAATTTTGCGAGTGAGGTATCGGTCAAATATGGTCTGACGGTGAGATGCAAAAATGTGAAGTTATTTTTTTCGCAAGCCCTTAGCCTTGCAGCTGATTCAATCGGAAATAAAAACCTTTGAGCTGCATCAACTCGCCATGGTTTCCGGCTTCGATGATTCGGCCTCTGTTGAGGACCAAAATGGTGTCGGCGTCCCGGGCCGTTGAAAGCCGATGGGCGACGACCATGGAGGTTCGGTGGGCCATGAGCTTGTCCAGGGCCTCCTGGATTTTGTGTTCGGTCTCTGAATCGATATGGGATGTCGCCTCATCGAGGATGATAAAATCCGGATTCCGGGCAAAGGCCCGTGCAATGGAAATCAACTGACGTTCACCGCTCGATATGGACGCCCCGCCCTCCGAGAGGACCGTATCGAGACCGTCCGGCAACCGGTCCACGAAGGTTTTGCAGTTGGAATCCTCTAAAATTCGACCCATGGCCGATTCTGAGATATCGCCCGCTCCCAGGGTAATGTTTCTCCGTATGGTTTCCGAAAACAAAAAAGGATCCTGCATGACCAGGGCCATCCTGGCCCTCAACACCCCGGGATCGATGGTCTTGACATCGACACCGTTGAGGAAAATCCCCCCGGACGTCGGGTCATAAAAACGGATGAGCAGATTGATGATGGATGTTTTCCCCGAACCGGTGGGCCCCACCACGGCCAGGGTCTTTCCCGCCGTTAGTTTAAAGGAGATATTTTTAAGCACGGTTTCATCTTTGATATAGGCAAAGGAAACATTTTCCATGGAAATTTCCGAAATTTTATCCAACATCCCTGACATAACTTTTGATCCGGTTCCAGGATCGGTTTTTCTGCTGGAAACCGGCAGGGGGATGATCTCCGTGCTGTCTAAAATCAAAAATATCCGTTCCGCCGATGCCATGGCATTTTGAAGAATGTTGTATTTTTCAGCGATATCTCTGATGGGCCTGAAAAACATCTTCATATAGGAAATAAACGCAACCAGGGCGCCGAGGCTTATGGTTCCGGCCAGGGCACCGCCGCCGCCGTAAAAGATCACAACGGCGATGGCCACCGCACCCAGAATTTCGATCACCGGCATAAACACCGCAAAAACATGAATTTGTCGCATGCCGGCCAGATAATGTTCATGGTTGAGCTGTTTAAAATCGAGATAATTTCGTTGCTCCTGCAAAAAGAGCTGGATCACCCGGATGCCCCCGATGGTTTCGGAAAATCGGGTGTTGATCTCCGCAATCTTCAACCGTAATATCCTGTAAGCTTCCCGGGCCTGGCCTGAAAAATAAACCGAGGCCCAGAGGACAAAGGGAATGACGGTAAAAGAAACCAGGGCAAGCCGCAGATCGATGCCCATCAGCACCACCGCGATCCCCACCAGGAGAAAAAGATCCTTGAACACGAAAACGATAACGGACGTGAACAGCTCATGCATGTTCTGAACATCATTGGCCACCCGGGTGACCAGACGGCCCACCGGGTTGCGGGTAAAAAATGACACCGAAAGCCCCTGGATGTGGTTGAACAGGCGCACCCGCAAATCGTGCATGATCATCTGCCCCGTGTACTCCATTATCAAGACCTGGGCCATGTTGAAAACGAAATTCATCAATACAATGGCCAGGAAAACCGCCGTGATCCAGGCAACACCGGCAAGATCCTTTTTGCGCAATGTCCCGAGGTCTTTTTTCGAAAGTTTCGTCAGATCGTCATAGAAAATCGTGGCCCAATTGCCGTGAATTTTGAAAAGACGGGGATGTTTTTCAACCACGGCCCGGATCCCGGGGTCGGTTAAATCGGCCTTTAGATGCCGGATGCCCCCTTCAACCGGACCCTGCCCTTTTCCCCCGGCAGATGCCATTTTCGGGACAATATACCGGTCGATGGCGATCTTGGTCACATAGGGAAGGGAAAGATCCAGAAGGGTTATAAAAACAACCAGAACGATGGAGGCCGCCAGCAGCAGCTTATACCGTTGGGTATACGGGTAGAGCCGGGCCAATAATTTCAGGTCATAGGGCTTGCCCAGCTGCTTTTCCTCGAAATAACCGAAATCAGTACGCATATTCCTCTTCTATCTCCTGGAACCGGAATGTTTTTGCATAGTATCCCTGTTGCGCCATCAATTCCGAATGGGTGCCGGACTCGATGATACGGCCGTTTTCAAGGGTGATGATCCCATCCGCGAACCGGAGTGCGGAAAGCCGGTGGGAAACGATGACGATGGTTTTTTTGCCGGCCATGGACCGGATGGTATGGATGATGGCCTCGCCGGTTTTCATGTCCACCTGGCTGATGGGGTCATCGAGGATCATAATCCCTGAATCCTGGAGCAACGCCCGTGCAAGGGCGATCCGCTGTTTCTGGCCGCCGGAAAGAACAATCCCCCTTTCCCCCACCAGGGTTTCAAAACCCTTTGGAAAAGCGGTGATGGTATCATAAATGGATGCTTTTCGGGTTGCGTCTATCAATTGGGCGTCTTTGATGGTGTTACTGCCGAAGGTGATGTTTTCCCGGATGGTGCCGTCGAAGAGAAAAGGCTCCTGGGGCATAAATGAAATTTTTCCTCGAAGGTCGCGAATCCGGAATTGGCGAACGTCCATCCCGTCCAACCGGACCCGGCCCCGGGATACATCGAATATCCTCGGTATAAGGCTCAAAAAGGTGGACTTGCCGCTCCCCGGAGGTCCCACGATCCCGAGGGTTTTCCCGGGATCTATTTTGATGTCGATCCCGTCCAGGGCCGGAAATATATGGGATTCAGAAGCATACGGGGCGTAGGAAAACCCGACGTTCTCGAGGGTTATGGCCCCGTCCATATGGTCCAGGGGGATCGCTCCGGGGGCATCCTCGATCTCCGGCGCTGTCTGCATAATTTTATCGATCCTGTCCAGGGATGCCTTGCCCCGCTGGATGAGGTTCGTGACCCACCCCGTGGCCATCATGGGCCAGGTCAAGAGGCCGAGATAACTGATAAACGCGACAAAATCCCCCGGCGTAATGGTAAAGGTGATGGTCTGTCGGCCCCCGAGGAAGAGAACGATGGCCAGGCTTAGATTTGAAAAAAAGACCATCATGGGGAAAAAAGATCCGGTAATTCTAACCAGACCTAAATTTTTCTTGATATAATCCCTCGAAACCGCTTCGAGCTTGGATGCAGCGTCCTCTTCCCGGTTGTAGGCCTTGATGATGCGAATACCGGCAAACCGTTCTCTCACGACTTCGGTGAGTTCCGAAAAAGCCCCCTGTACCGCCCCGTAATGCCGGTGCATTTTTTTGCTGAAAAAGCGTGCCCCGAAGACGATCATCGGCATGGGGATAAGGACAAAAGCGGTGAGCCGGACATTGATGTAGGCCATAAAGCCGATGGCGGCAGTACCCAGAACAACGGCGTCGGTGAGGGCCACCATGCCCATGCCGGTGGCCATTCGTACGTGTTGAATATCATTGGTGGCATGTGCCATGAGATCGCCGGTTTTGACGTTGACGAAATATCCGGCGGATAGGGTTTGAATATGGGAAAAAAGTCGGTTGCGCAAACCTTCTTCCACCCGCCGGGATGTGCCCATGAGACAGCGCCGCCAAATATACCGAAACACCCCGATCATAAGGGCAAGCCCGATAATGTAGAGGGCATACGTCAGCAGCGTTATCGTCTCGATTCGATATTCGGCAATATCGTCCACAGCCCATTTTATGATGCGGGGGATGAAAAGCTGGAGAAAATCGACGGCCACCAGACAGACGAGACCCAGGAAAATCAAACGTCGTTTTTCGATAAGATACGGTTTTATTAAATATAAGGATTTCATTTTTTCAACAATCAACACACCTTATAATAGAATCCGAAAACGGTCAAATATTCGTGGAAAAATCGAAAAATATTCCAACGGCCATTGCGTTGACTTTCCCAAATTCGATTGCTATGATATTTGGCTATGGAACAAGGTAACATCGTTGAATATATCGACCGCCAAAAAATCATATGTTCGGTGGTATTGGAAGTAAAAAATCAAAGACTTAGACTTCTAACCGAAACCAACCGGGAAGTCAACCTATCCTCCCGACGTCTGTCCCACACCTGCAATATGCGTCTCGATCTGTCCATGGGGAGGCATAAAATGGTGGACTCCTTGAAGGAGATCGCCGCCCGGCGAAACGCTCTGATCAGCAACATCGACATCAAGGAGTTGTGGGAAATTTTAAATACGGAGCAAGAATGGATCGATCTGAAGACCATGACGGAATTCTGCTTTCCGGACACGCCCAATTGCGACCATGAGTCATCGGTACAACGGGCTTTTTTTCACAACAAGCTCTACTTTAAATTCAATTTCGATGGTTTTTTTCCCAACACCCAGGAAAGCGTCGAACAAAAAATCGCCCAGGAAAAAGAAGTCGCCCGCAGGAACCGTATGGTCCAGGACGGCGGGGACTGGCTGGCCGGCATCCTCAACGAGGATCATCCCGCCATACCCGACGATAAAATGGAAATTGTCAACCTTATCAAATCATTTTACCTTTTCGAAAAGGAGAGCGAGCGCTACGACCTGGGCAGGGACATCCTCGCAAGGGCGGGCATCGATCCTGACGAAGGAATATTCAAGATTCTGGCAAAACTGGGGGTGTTCGATGAAAACGAAAATACAGACCTCCTCCGGTATAATATTTCACCCGATTTTCCTGAAACGGTCGTGGATTTTACCGCCGAGCGTATCCGTTCAGCCCAGCCCATCACAGACGCCGGCCAACGGAAAGATCTCACCATGCTTTCCACCATGACCATCGACGGTCAGTCGACCCTCGATTTCGATGATGCCATCAGTATCGAGGATCTTGGCGATCATTATCGCCTGGGCATTCATATCGTCGATGTGGGACACTTTGTCAAAAAAGGAGATCCCATCGACCGGGAAGCCATCGACCGGGCAAGTTCCATTTACATGCCCGATCAGAAGATCCCCATGCTGCCCACCCGTCTGGCCGAAGATCTCTGCAGCCTCAAAGCCGGTGAGCTGCGTCCTGCCATCAGCACTCTGGTAAATATAAACCAAACCGGCGACATCATCGATTATGAAATCGTACCGAGCATGATCAAGGTCGAGCACCAGCTGACCTATTACGATGTCAACACCATCGGGGACGACGATCAAAAAATCATTATCCTCCGTGATATCGCTGAAAAATTCCGGCAGAAGAGACTGGCGGCCGGAGCGGTCCAGATAACCCTCCCGGACATCAATGTCTGGGTCGGCAACAATGGGGAAATCACCGTGAACAGGATCAACCGGGAAAGCCCTGCAAGGATGCTGGTTTCCGAGATCATGATCATGGCCAATTGGCTGATGGCCAAGTTCCTGGCAAAACACAATATCCCCGCAATATACCGGGCCCAGAAAGGACCCCGGGAGAGGCTCTATAAAGGTCTGGATGGGAACCTGTTCCAGAACTGTATGCAGCGAAAAATGTTGAGCCGTTTTGTCCTCGGCACCGCGCCTGAAAATCATTCGGGATTGGGTCTGGATGCCTATGTCACGGCGACATCCCCCATTCGAAAATATTTCGATCTTGCCACTCAGCGGCAGATACGGGCCGTTCTGGGGCTGGAGGCCCCGTCGACCTCCGAAGAAATCGACCACATGATTCAGATCCTTGAACTCCCCATGAGTCATGTGATGAAGCTCCAGCACCGCCGCCACCGGTACTGGCTGTTGAAATATCTTGAAAAAAGAATCGGACAGAAAGAAGAGGCGGTGGTCCTCTACAAAAAAAGGAACTCCTATCAAATACTGATCTCCGAATACATGATCGAGCAGGACCTGCCGGCATCGAGCGGCATCAATTTGCATCCCGAGGATCTGATCCAGGTGACCATACAACATGTCAATGCAAGAAAAGACGT
>JAHECI010000115.1:7912-9231 GCA_024641825.1 Desulfobacterales bacterium
GTGGTGGCGTTTGTACACATTGAGCCCAAGGATGTCCAAGGCGGCAGCACGGCGGAAACCAAGCTGGTGAAAAACGCCAAGTGGCTGGCCCGGAAATGGGAGATCACCCGGGTGGTTCTCCATTCCTTCACCCATCTGGGGCAAGAAAAGGCCGACCCTGCCGAAGCCCGGGCATTGTTGGACCGGAGTCAGAAACGGCTTCAAAATGCCGGCTATTCGGTGGATCAGACCCCCTACGGATACTTCCTGGATCTGGGCATCAAAGCCCCCGGCCATCCCCTGGCCAGGATCTACAAAGAATTCTGACCCGGACGACCCCTAAAGACTTTGGACGTGTTTAGCGGTGGCTCCCCCGCTTCACTCCCTCAAACTTCTTCGAACCAATTCTGTTTCCTATTTTTCCGGATCCGGTCCGGGTCGAAAATCCGGCCGTTCATGGCAATATAGACACCCGGATCGAGGATCTGGACCGCAGCAACCGCACAACCGATGTTAAACGCAGCATCGCTGTATTTAAACCGGGCCGGTTCCATGGCCCCGGTGATCACCATGACTTTGTCGGGAATGGTTTTCAGCTGTTTGGCGGTTTGAATCATGGTATCGGTCCCGTGGGTCAGTACAATTCTTCGATGGTCATCCGATGCAACCCGGTCGCAAATCAACCGCCGGTCTTCATCGGTCATATCGAGACTGTCCTTGTGTAACAGGGAAGCGATCTCGTATTCCAGGGTGACGTTCGCTTCCTGCAATATTTCCCCGATTTTAGGTTCTCCCACCTCATAGGTGCTTTTTTGGTCAAAATACACCTTGTCGATGGTCCCGCCAACGGTAAAAATTTTTATTTTCATGGCACCCACCCGTTTAATTTTAGTTTTAGAACAAACGCGTGATCTCATCCACCTCGAAGCGGGGCCACGGCACCGGCCCTTCCGGGCCCACGGCGTCGATGCCGCGACCGGGGTCCGTCACCTCGCCGATACGGGTAATTTGGATTCCGGCATCTCGAATCCCTGCCATCAGCGGCTCGGCGGTAGGCTCACGACAGCAGATGAGAAGGCTGCCGGAACCGATGAGCCCCATGGGGTCGATGTGGAGCAAGCGGCATATCTTTCGGGTTTGGGGAAAAACCGGAATCCTGTCCATGGCCACCCGGATCCGATGTCCTCCGGCAACGCTCAATTCCAAAAGTGCCGTGGCCAAACCGCCCTCGGTAATGTCGTGCATTCCGCTCACACCCTGGAAGCTTCCGGCGATTTTGGCTTCCGCTAAAATACCGATGGAAGACAGAAACTGTCTGCAGGATTCGATCTCGGGTTCGG
>JAHECI010000454.1 GCA_024641825.1 Desulfobacterales bacterium
CGGCGCCCACGGATACTTGATCGACCAGTTTTTTTGGGATCGAACCAACAGAAGATCGGATCGCTACGGTGGGGATACAATTGGCGAGCGGACCCTTTTCGCCGCTGAAATAATTGGGGCCATTAAAGAAAAAGTCGATGAAGATTTTCCCGTTTGCCTGAGAATCTCCCAGTGGAAAATGGGTGATTTTGATGCAAAGTTAGCCCATACCCCCCAAGAACTGGAACAGTTTTTAATCCCTTTGTCAGAAGCGGGTGTGGATATTTTTCATTGCAGTACACGGCGTTTTTCCCAGCCTGAATTTCCCGGATCCCCGTTGAATTTGGCCGGATGGACAAAAAAAATAACTGGAAAACCCGTTATTACGGTGGGGAGTATCGGACTCGATACGGATTTTGTCAGCATGCGAATAAAGGGAGAAACAGCCAAAGGGTCAGAAAAAACGATCCATGATCTATTGGCGTCCCTGGCCCGGGATGAATTCGATCTGGTTGCCATTGGACGCGCATTGCTGGCCGATCCCACCTGGACAACCAAAGTCGTCCAGGGCCGATTCGATGAAATAAAAACCTTCACCATGGAATGTCTAGATACGTTATATTGAATTTTCCCTGGCAAGGAATCGAGGAGACGTTTAAAGACCCGTAAAATAATAACGCGGCTTTTTTAACTGATTTTACACCGAAAAAAGCGTTTAAAGACTGAATTTATCTCTTGAGGATATTAAAAATTTTTCACAGAAAAGGAATGGACGCCGCTTCAAAACCTCCGGGTGCGTAAATTTGAGGCTTTGAAATGGCGCCCAATCCCATGGAGTTATTCGTCTTTTCGGGGGGGCTTTAATTTAAAACCGAAGATAAACACAAAGGCGATTCCGATCATACCGAATAGGCCGGCCTTGCTGACATCTTCAAGGTCCGCATATCCTGATATATAGCGGTAAAAGACGTATCTGGGATCGATTTCCGCAGCCTTTTTGAAGTTGTCGTTGGCCGGTATGTCTTGACCCAAATCCTGGTAAACCTTGCCCCTGGTCCTATAAACGTCGGACAAAATTTGAAGGTCACTTTCCAGGGCAATGGCCTTTTGGGCGTCATCGAGGGCTTCGGTCAGTTGACCGTTCCGACGAAAGGCCTCTGCCCGGTAGCTATAGGCAGCACTCATATCCGGTGCCAAACTGATGGCTTTGTCTAAGTTGACAATGGCCTTTTCATAGGTTCCGATTTTAAGATACGCCATCCCCAGCATCCGGTAGGCATAGGCTTCATCGGGGACCAGTTGGATATAATTCGAAAAATCCTCAATGACCTTGTCGTATTTCCCCTGAAAATAATAATGCAATCCTCGTTTTTCATAGGCAGGTGCGAGCCTCGGGTTCAAGTTTAAGGCCGTGGTAAAATAATTGATTTTTTGATTGGCCATCGTACTTTTCACTCCAAGGTTAAAATACTCCATGGCATTGCCATCAAAGGCGTAAACTTCCGGGGTATGCTTTTGCCAAGACACAAGCGCAAAGACCACCAGTATACAGATGTATATTTTTTTCATATCAGCTACCTCTCTAAATATAGACCTCGTGACCATCACCTTTACGGTTTGGAAAGTCAGGTTTTTTTCAAAAAAAAAACGGAACATCTTCGTAAATTAATCGGTTTAAATCGAACCGAAATCTTCGGTTTTTCTTTACAATCTACCGATAAGATAAGGCCTTGTTTGTCGATTGCAACCCAAATAATTTTTCTTTTTAACTCAAATAGTTTTTTATTATTTTAAAGATTGAATTTTGTTATAAATCAAAATGTTACCCTGTTGAACCACGGTGCCATTAATTACACATTGTGGCATTTTTAAAGGGGTTTCACATGAACCGGGTAAAAATTGATTTTTTGAAAGTCGGGTTTCAAAGATTCATGGACCGCGGGTCAGAAATAACGTCTCCGTTTCCCATAAAAAATATCCGGATGTTTGTTGCATTTAGAACTTTTTTTCTTGTCAGACAGTAACCGGCAAGATAGAACATAGAAAAAAACATACACTGTTTCAAAACATCCCCTTCCTAGATCTGAGCCGTTTTAAAAGGAGCAGAAGCGCAGTGCTAAATTCAGATAATACCCTTAAGTTGCCTGACAGTAGATATAAATGAAGAATACTGAAAAATCCGATTTGCCCGACGGGGTGAATATCAAATACAGTGACCCGTCAGATCATCCGAGAATTATAAGGGTAATGAAGGACTGGTGGGAGGGTCGTGACTTAACATCCATGCTGCCCAGATTATTTCTTGAACATTTTTTCAATACGTCCATGGTAATGGAAGATCGGAAAAATGAATTGATCGCTTTTCTAATCGGCTTTCTGTCCCAGTCACGGACCCATGAAGGTTACATACACTTTGTGGGCGTTCATCCGGAATATCGCGGATTGGGACTCGCCACCTATTTGTATCATCGGTTTTTCCAAACATGCAAAGAAAATAGTCGGACAATGGTCCGGGCCTGTACATCCCCTGAAA
>JAHECI010000455.1 GCA_024641825.1 Desulfobacterales bacterium
CCCAAAAAAGGAGAGGTTCCCCTGGTAAAACGACTCCGGACATCGGTGAAAGAAGGCGTGGATTATCACCCCTATCTGCCAAGGGAAGACGGACGCCTTCCCATGTCTGACTTCGGCGGCGTTCATCGATATAACGTCACCGGGCTGTTTCATGACATGTGGGGATTTCCTTCGGATAATCCCCAAATCGTCCATGGTCTTCTTCGGCATCTGGTGGATAAGATCCAAAACAATGTCAATCAAATTGCCCGTTACAAAGAGTATTACTTAAAAGATGCCGAGATCATCCTGATTTCATACGGATCTTCAGCCCGATCGGCCAATCATGTCGTGGTCAGTCGAAGGCCCCGAGGCGAAAAACTGGGACTTTTAGAACTTCAGACCTTATGGCCGTTCCCCTATGATCTTGTTCGGGAAAAGTGTGCCAAAGCGAAATATATCGTGGTGGTGGAAATGAACATGGGCCAGATCATGCACGAGGTCCGAAGGGCCGTGGACCAGCCCGAGAAAGTCTTTCTTGCCAATCGTATTGACGGCGTTTTTATCACACCCACAGATATCCGAAATATTCTGCGGCTGATCCAGGGAAAAGGAGTGTAATTTATGGCAATAAAGGATTACATCAGGGAAAGGTTCTTTCCGCATATCTGGTGCCCGGGGTGCGGACATGGAACCGTAATGAACAGTCTTTTAAGGGCCCTGGATTCACTTGGAATGAGCAAAAATGAAATCGTCATGGTATCGGGCATCGGATGTTCATCCCGCATTTCAGGATATGTTGATTTTCACACACTCCATACCCTTCACGGTCGTGCGCTGGCGTTTGCCACCGGCGTCAAGCTAAGTCTTCCCGAGCTGAACCTCATCGTCCCCATGGGAGACGGCGACGCTTTGGCCATCGGTGGAAATCACTTCATTCATGCTGCCCGGCGAAATATCGATTTAACCGCCATCGTCATGAACAATCGCATTTATGGGATGACCGGCGGGCAGTATTCTCCCCTTTCAGGGTACGGAACCCTGGCCACCACAGCGCCCTATACCAACATCGACCATTCATTTGACACCGTTGAACTGGCAATAGCTGCAGGGGCTACTTTTGTTGCCCGAAGCACTACCTATCATGTTCAACAGCTGACAAAGATTCTAAAACAGGCCATTTTGCATGAAGGATTTTCAGTGGTTGAAGTCCTGACTCAGTGCCCCACCTATTTTGGAAGAAAGAACCGCGAAGGAAATGCAGTCGATATGATGGAGTCATACAAAAAAAATACCACGCCCATCGGGTCAAAGGCCAAACAAGAAAATCCGGACCTTATTGAAAGGGGTATTTTCATTCAAAAAGAAATGCCGGAATATTGCAGTGAATACGACAAAATTATCAAAAGAGCCATGGATTCGCTCAAAACATAAAACCTGAAAAAGGATTAAAAATATGGAAAGATGCAGATTGGTATTTTCCGGGTCAGGTGGACAAGGGGTGATTACGGCTGCCATCATACTTGCCGAAGCCGCTGTGCTCTATGAAAACCTGACCGCCGTGCAATCCCAGGTTTACGGCCCGGCAGCCAGGGGCGGTGCCACCCGTACCGACGTAATTATCTCCGAATCAACTATCAATTATCCCAAGGTAATCCAGGCCAATGTACTGGTCTGTCTGACCCAGGAAGCCTACAATCAATATTGTCCCATCATACGACCCGGCGGACTTCTGATTACAGACAACCGTTTTGTGAAAATCCAGAGAAAGGTCGATGCACAGCAAAAAGAACTTCCCATGTATCGCAACGTCATGGAAAAGATCGGAAAACCCATTGTGTTCAACATTTGCATGCTGGGTGTGGTGATCGCATTGACAAAAATCGTTAAACCAGACTCCATCATGGAAGTACTTAAAGACCGGATTCCTGCCGGCTTTATAAAGATGAATCGTGACGCTCTGGATCTGGGAATGAAGATTGCAGCGGATAGCGAAACCTGATAATCTGTGTTGATGCTTCAGAACTCGCCATGTTTTATTTCCAATTCCCAGCCCGCAGGGCTCTACATCCACATCCCTTTTTGCCTCAGAAAATGTCCCTACTGTGATTTTTATTCCATAACAGACCTGTCGCTTCAGACTGCATTTCTGGATGCCCTGGCATCCGAGATGAATATAACCCGTGAACTCGACGAGGAATTTGATACCCTTTATCTCGGAGGCGGTACCCCATCGGTCCTGGATATAAAAGCCATCGACAACATTATCAAAACCGCCCATCAATGCTTTAACATTCTTTCCAACGCTGAAATTACCCTGGAAGTCAATCCCGGTACGGTGACGTTGGAGCAGTTGAAGGGTTACCGGCAAGCCGGCGTCAACCGAATAAACATGGGAGTCCAGTCGTTCAATTCCGCGAATCTTGACTTTCTCGAACGAATCCATTCAGCCGGGGATGCCCGAATGGCGGTAAAATGGGCCCAAAAGGCTGGATATGAGAACATCGGGCTCGATCTGATATACG
>JAHECI010000456.1 GCA_024641825.1 Desulfobacterales bacterium
AAGCGGGGCATGTATTTCAGGTAATTGTCACCTTCAGGGGTGGCCCTGACCGTAAATCCGTATCGGCCGGACAGGTGGCAGGGGACCTGGCATCCGTAACGATAATTTCCGCTGCCGAGATCTTCAACAACGGTCATGGGAATCGTGTTGACGTCCTGCAATGCATCCACCGATTTCATGTGTCCATTGTAGAGTTCCACGCAAACTTCTTCGGGATCTAGTTCTCCCAAACCGACCGCTACCGTGACTTCAAAGGATTGACCGACACGAAACGGTCCTTTGCCGGTTTGAACTGGCAACCCTATACGGATGTCTTTCCACAGACTGTGCAAGCGCTTTTCCTGGAGTGCCAGGTTGCGGGCTTCCAGCCCGTTTTTTTCCAGCAAATCTTTCAGGCGGTGGATGATGGGGATATAATAGCGCTGTTCATATTCACTCAACATTCTTAAGCTGCAGAAATCCTTCATGGCCATTTTCATGGAGGCCTTCATCATTTGAATCCAGGGTTTGGGAAGTTCGCCCTCTTGCTTTTCGTAGAAACGTGGGATGACTTCATTCTCCAACACATTGTATAAAGCCTGGCTCTCCGTGGCATCCTGAAAGTCGTAATCGACATATTCTTCGCCGCCGCCGATCCGCCATCCCCGTTCTTCAGAATACCCTTCACACCACCATCCGTCCAAAATACTGACGTTGAGCACACCATTGATGGCGGCTTTCATCCCGGAAGTGCCGCAGGCTTCGAAAGGTCTGCGGGGGGTGTTAAGCCAGACATCGGCACCCTGAACCAGACACCGTGCCAGCGCCATGTCATAACCTTCAATGAATACGGCACGCTGACGAATTTCCGGTCTGTGGACAAATTCGATCAGGCGTTTGATGATTTCCTTGCCTTGCGTATCCCGGGGGTGAGCTTTCCCGGCAAAAATAATCTGTACCGGACGGGTTTCGTTGTTGAGAATGGCAGCCAGCCGTTCAGGGTCCTGAAGCAGCAGATGGGCCCGTTTGTAAACGGCAAACCTTCGGGCAAAGGCAATGGTCAGCACTTCAGGATCGAGGATTGCCTGGATATTGTCGATGACGCTTTTGGGCGCGTTGCGTCTTTCGTACTGTTTTTTTATCAAATCCCGGGACGTTCGGATCAAACGGGTGCGGGCCATCTCGTGGGCCCGCCAGAGTTCGTCATCGTAAATTTCATCGATACGGTTGATGTTTTCCAATCGCCGGGAACTCATGTACCATTCCGGTCCCAGGTAGCGTTCAAACAACGGCCAGATTTCCTGGGCGATAAACGTAGAGACATGAATTCCGTTGGTCACGTGGGAAATCGGGATCTCGTCTTCCGGGCGGCCCGGCCACATATGCGCCCACATCTTTCTGGCGGTAAGGCCATGGAGACGGCTGACGGCATTACGATACTGAGACATTCGCAAACCCAGAATTGACATGGAAAAGGGCGCGTTTTTATCAAAACCCCCAGCCTGCCCCCAAGATAAAATTTCTTCTTCATCGGCTCCCAGGCGATGTTGCAGGTGCCGAATCCAGGGTTTGACCAAGTCGACTGGAAAGGAATCATGCCCGGCGGCAACCGGGGTGTGGGTGGTAAATATCGTACAGCGGGGAACAATTTGCAGGGCGGTCTTCAGATCTATCTGATGGTTCTCCATAAACATTGCAAGGCGTTCCAGAGCACAAAAGGCCGAATGGCCTTCATTCATATGACAAATAGAAGGGAAGATGCCCATGGCCGCCAGCGCCCGCATACCGCCGATGCCCAGCAGCATTTCCTGGGCCAATCGAATTTTGGGTTCGGCAACGTAAAGTCGGGCTGTTATTTCACGGGCCTCGGGGGTATTTTCAGGCAGATTCGTATCGAGTAAGAACAGCGGGGTTCGGCCCACCCGGACCCTCCAGACAAACGCTTGAATCTCGCCGTCCGGCCCGCCAATTGAAACCGTGATTTCATTGCCTTGAAGGTCCCGCGCGCGTTCAAGGGGAAGATAATAAAACTCGATTTCCGGATATTCTTCCTGCTGCAACCCCTCTTGATCGAGATATTGCCGGAAATATCCTTTGCGGTACAGCAGTCCGACCCCGACGAGGGGCAGCGCCATGTTCGAAGCGGCTTTCAAGTAATCTCCGGCAAGGACACCCAGTCCGCCGGCGAAAATGGGGATGCTTTCATGGATGCCGAATTCCATCGAAAAATAGGCCACCGGACCGATTTTCTCGTAAACGGCCCGAGATGCTTCCACATTTTCGGGAACCCGCCGGGTGAATCGATCTTTGACCCGTTGCAGATGGGCCAAGAAACTGTCATCCACAGCCAGTTCCTCCAGACGCGCCTGCCGGACATTGGCCAAAAGGTGAATCGGGTTTCCTCCGGATTCCTTCCAGAGTTCCGGCTCAATACGTCGAAACAGCGTTACCGCATCCTGTTTCCAGCACCACCAAAGGTTTCGAGACAGCACCTCTAAAAACGCCAGCGGTTTCGGTATTGA
>JAHECI010000116.1 GCA_024641825.1 Desulfobacterales bacterium
ATCCTATTCCTTACCCGCAACAAAGGTGCCTTTATTAAACCGTGCCCCGGTACCCGTTGTTACACCTGTTGCGGTTATCAAATTTTGCATATCGGCACCTTTTGCAATATGGACTGTTCATATTGTATTCTACAAGCATACTTTCATCCTCCGATTCTACAATATTTTGTGAACCAAAACGATCTTGTAGGTGAGTTAGACCGCCTGTTTCTTGAAAAAAAAATAACCCGGATCGGGACGGGAGAATATACAGACAGTATGATCTGGGAAATATGGACGGATCTTTCGAGCCTTCTGGTTCCAAAGTTTTCAAAGCAGTCCCGCGCTGTATTGGAACTAAAGACGAAAACAACCGCCATTGAAAAACTAAAGCGGTTTCATCACAATCGAAAAACCATTGTATCGTGGTCTTTGAATACCAACCGAATCATAAAAAATGAAGAGATTCATACGGCATCCCTTTCCGCCAGGCTCCGGGCTGCTGCAAAATGTGAATCCTGGGGTTATCCCCTTGGCTTTCATTTTGATCCTCTGGTCATTTATGATGGATGCCAAGATGAATACATGCGAGTGGTTGAACAACTGTTTGCCAATGTATCTTCAAAAAATATCGTATGGATAAGCCTCGGAACTTTTCGATTCATGCCGTCTTTGAAATCCATCATACAAAGACGTTTTCCAGATTCAAAAATAATATACGGAGAATTCATATCCGGCCTGGACGGCAAGATGCGTTATTTTAAACCGTTGAGAATAGATCTCTATCGAAAAATAGTGGACTGTATCAGAGAATATGCTCCGGATGCACTGGTATACTTATGCATGGAAGACGATGAAGTATGGCAAAAGTCTCTGGGATTTATTCCTTCGGACCGCGGTGGTTTGTCAAGGATGCTCGATGAAAGGGCTGCATTGCAGTGTGGATTGGATGCGAGTTGGTAATGGGGAAATATTTTCTTTGCCCTGGTGTGGTTCTATAAAAACGCAATCCGCCACCCACGCCGAAATATCGATGCGCAGATGGCGGATGGTCGCGTGGACTATTCTTTGTCTTTGTTTATGTCGTCTATAATTTTTTGGGAAATCTGGGCAGGAACTTCATCATAGTGTGAAAACTCCATGGTAAACATGCCGCGTCCACCGGTAATTTGTCTTAGATCCGGTGCATAAGACAAAAACTCTGCCATGGGTACCTGTGCGTTTATGACCTGATTTTTCCCCTTGCTGTCCATACCGAGGACCCTGCCGCGCCGGCTGTTAAGGTCCCCCATAATATCCCCCATGTATTCATCCGGAGTTACAATGGAAACGTTCATGATCGGTTCTAGGAGAACCGGACCGGCATCTGCTGCAGCCTTTTTGAATGCCAGAGAACCCGCGACTTTAAATGCCATCTCAGATGAGTCAACAGAATGATAGGAGCCGTAATCGAGGGTGGCCCTGAAATCGATACACGGGAACCCCGCAAGAACCCCTTTCTGACAGGATTCAATGATGCCTTTTTCAACAGCCGGTATATACTGCCTGGGAATTACGCCGCCGACGATTTTATCTACGAATTCGAAACCTTTTCCTCTGGGAAGCGGTTCTATCTCGACCCAACAGTCACCAAACTGACCGTGGCCTCCGGTTTGCTTTTTATGTTTTCCCTGAACCCTTACTTTCTTTTTAATCGTCTCTTTATAGGGGATCTTAGGGGTATCCAGCAGAACTTCGACATTGAATTTTCTTTTGAGTTTTTCAACCGTAACTTCAATATGAATCTGTCCCAGACCGGACAACAGGATCTGTTTGGTTTCGGCGTTACGGGTAAGTTGCAAGGCGATATCTTCTTCCAGGAGTTTACACAAAGAGCTAAATATTTTATCTTCATCCCCTTTTGATTTGGGCTGGACAGCAAATGATATCAGCGCAGGAAGCGGTTCGGCACATTTGAATTTAACCTTGCGGCTGTTATCGCAGATGGTATCGCCGGTGGTGGTCTCTTTTAGTTTGGCCACCGCTACAATGGATCCGGGTCCGGCTTCGGTGATCGGTTTCTGTTCCTTTCCGGCAAGTCTCAGAAGCTGATTATACCGTTCACTGGTATCTTTATTGGTATTAAAAAAATTGCCGGTGGCGCCCAATTTTCCTGAAACAACCCTGAAAATTGACAACCGGCCTGCAAAGGGGTCGGCAACGGTTTTGATGACGAAACCGGCAAAAGGCGCATCCGGATCCGGCTCAATTTCTATCTCACCTTCACCGCCATCATCGGTAGCGATCCAGGAACCGCGATCGAGGGGGGAGGGCATACAGTTTATAATAAAATCCTGAAATAGATCGATGCCGATGTTATTTGTCGCCGATCCACAGAGAACCGGCACAAATGTTCGTGTTAATGTGCCTTTTCTTAATGCAGACTTTATTTCGTCATCTGACAAGGATTCTCCTTCGAGATATCTTTCCAGCAGTTCATCGTCCGACTCTACAACATTCTCCACCAGCGCTTCTCTCTCTTCTTCAACCTTATCCAGCAGGTCGGGTGGAATGTCGGCTTTCGTTGCCTTGCCTTTCCCATCATAAATGAATGCTTTCATGCTGATGAGGTCCACCACTCCTTTGAAATCAGCTTCAGATCCTATTGGAAGTTGAAGTTTAATGGGCTTGGGCTCAAAGCATTCTTCCGCCTCTCTGAAAGTGCGTAAAAAATCCGCCCGTTCTCTGTCGAGTTTGTTGATAAAAATGACTAAAGGCAGGTCGAACTCTTCGGCAAATTCCCAAGCTTGCTCTGTTTGTACTTTTACACTGTCCACGGCGTCTATTACCACAACAGCGCCGTCTGCCGCCTGCATGCAGCTTTTTGTGTCTGAAAAGAAATTCAAATCACCGGGGGTATCGATGAGACTGATCGTATGCTTCTTCCAGTCCACCTGATGGAATCCACTGCTTAAGCTGATGTTTCGTTTGAGTTCTTCCGGCTCAAAGTCCATCGCGGTATTGCCGTCGTCAACGCGTCCGTGTCTATTGATGACACCGGTATTGAAAAGCATTACCTCAGCCAAAGAAGTTTTTCCCGCACCTCCATGGGCTACCAGGGCGATGTTCCTCAAACCTTCTATTTTTTCGGTCATTTAATCTCCTCTCTGCTAAATTTATTAAAATGGATTTTTAAACTTTAATTTTTATATGGTTATCTTTAAAAAATCAAGATTAACTTTGGCAAACACCTGGTGGTCGTTTTCGAACGATATGGACTTCACGCCCCAAAAAATCCACCGGACCGGGTGGCCAATCCGTCAATTCTCGATTTTTAAGAAAATAAAAAATTCCCTGTTTCCTTTTGGACCGATTACGGGTGAAGGGATGACAAATTCGCGAATAAGGCTCAATTGGCCAAAATAATCAGAAAGGTCTTGGATAACCTTATCATGCAGAAAAGGGTCCCGAACAACACCGCCTTTCCCGACATTTCCTTTTCCAACTTCGAACTGGGGTTTTATCAGGGAAAGAATTCCGGCCCCTTTTTTCATGAACTTTAATACCTCGGGAACGACTTTTTTAAGGGAAATAAAGGAAACATCAATGGTGACCAGATCTACAAGTTGCGGCAGAGTTTCGGCAGGCATATACCGAATGTTTGTACGCTCGATGACCACCACCCGAGGATCCTGGCGCAATTTCCAAGCCAGTTGCCCATAACCGACATCCACGGCAAAGACGCGACGTGCGCCATGCTGGAGAAGGCAGTCTGTAAACCCGCCGGTGGAAGCACCCACGTCGAGGCAGGTGAAACCGGTTATATCAAATTCCAAGGCCTCTAAAGCGCTTTCGAGTTTTAGGCCGCCCCTGCTTACATAGGGAATGTCCTCTCCCTTCAAAACAACGACAGCCTCTGTGGAGATCTGTGTCCCGGGTTTATCCACGGGGTGGTTGTTGACCAGAACTTTTCCAGCCATAATAAGCGCCCGGGCCCGTTGTCGGCTGTGGGCGAGTTTTTTTTCTACAACGACCCGATCGAGTCTTTTTTTGTTAGGGGACATGAATGGATTCGCTTGATGACATCCCTATAAGCCGAAAAACGCAGAGCGATGCGATGCGTAAAAATTCCTGCTGTTTGAAGGTGTTCGCCCGAGTTTTAAAAAAAATATCATGCCTTTTTATGGTAGGTGTTGAAACAGCTCTTCTAAGCATTTTTTAGCAGGCCCTTGGCGGTTTCGACAATTGCAGGGGCGTCAATGCCGTATTTAGATCTGAGAAGTTTTTGAGGGCCGTGCTCAACAAAGGTGTCCGGCAATCCGATACATTTCAGATGAAACCCGGAGATTCCCGCATCGTTCAAGCACTCCAGAACTGCACTTCCAAATCCTCCCAGACGCACATTCTCCTCGACCGTTATGATCCGTGGTATCGACCGGGAAAGGGTTGCAATCAGGTCGACATCCAAAGGTTTTACAAAACGGCAGTTTACCACCGTTGCGGAGACTCCCTGTTCTTTTAACGTTGCATGGGCGGAAAGTGCTTCCACAACAGACCGGCCGATGGCCAAAATAAGAAGATCATCTCCTTTTTCGAGCACTTCTCCTTTCCCGATGGGTATGGGAACATCTTGATTGTCCATATTGACCCCTTCGGCGGCTCCCCTGGGGTATCGAACGGCAATGGGGCCCATATGGCCGATGGCGGTGACCAGCATTCTGCTGAGTTCATTCTCATCCTTAGGGGCCATAATGGTCATATTGGGAAGATTTCGAAGATAAGATAAATCGAAAACCCCATTATGGGTTGCGCCGTCCTCTCCTACGATTCCGCCCCGATCAATGGCAAATACCACCGGCAGTGCTTCGATACAGACATCGTGCAATATCTGATCATAGGCCCGCTGTAGAAAGGTAGAATATATGGCCACAACCGGCCTAAAGCCCTCGGTGGCCAAACCCGCTGCAAAAGTTACGGCGTGTTGTTCCGCAATGCCCACATCGAAAAACCGCTCCGGGTAAGCATCTGCAAACTTCACAAGCCCCGTACCTTCCGGCATGGCGGCTGTAACGGCGACGATCCTGTCATTTTTTTTCGCCAGTTTAAGCAGGGTCTGTCCAAAAATCTTGGTATATGTGGGGATGGCGCATTCGGTGTTGATGCTTTCCCCCGTATCGGCATCAAAGCATCCAACACCGTGAAAATGAACAGGGTTTTTTTCAGAAGGCGGGTATCCTTTGCCTTTTTTCGTCGTTACATGAAGAAGAACCGGCTCGTTTAGGCATTTAATGTTGTTAAGTATGTCGATAAGATGGTTAAGGTTGTGTCCGTTTATGGGGCCAAAATATTCAAAGTTAAAGGCTTCGAACAACATCCCCGGAGTAATAAACGTTTTAAAAGATTCCTTTGAACGTTTTGCGAATTTATAGATATCGCCACCGAATTTCGGCAAAGATTTAAAAAAATCTTTAAGGTCTTGTTTAAAGTCCTGTATGTATTTTGCAGAAAAGGTTCGACTGAGTAAAGAGGATACGGCACCGACATTGTGTGCGATGGACATGTCGTTGTCATTTAATATGACCAGAATATTTTTGTTAATGTCTCCAGCCTGGTTAAGGCCTTCATAAGCGAGCCCTCCGGTCATGGAGCCATCCCCTATGACCGCGATAACTTTGGTATTGTCCTTTTTCAAGCGTTTGGCACATGCGATCCCGAGACCTGCAGAGATAGAGGTGCTGCTGTGCCCGGTTGAAAATGCATCGTAAGGACTTTCGCTCATCCGGGTAAACCCGCACACCCCCTCATGCTGGCGAAGCGTGTGAAATCGCTTCCTGCGTCCGGTCAGTAATTTGTGAGCATAGGCTTGATGTCCCACATCCCAGATGATTTTATCATCCGGTGCGTTAAAGACGTAGTGGATGGCAATTGCCAACTCCACAGCACCTAAACTGGGGGCGAGGTGGCCGCCATTTTTGGATACCACATCGATGATGACCTGCCGTATCTCCGACGCGAGGAACGGGAGATCATTTTTGGAAATTTTTTTTAAGTCTGCAGGAGAATCGATTCTTTCAAGAAAACTCAAAATATATATCACCCCTTATTTGATGAACTCGTAAAAAGTCTCATTTTGCTCGATGTCCCTCACAAAAAACTTTTTACGAAGCCGTCTTATTTATTTCTAACAACAATATAATGCGCAATGGCCCGGAGGGGATCTGCTTTGTTATCAAAATAATCGAGCACTTTCAAGGCATCGTTTACAAGTTTTCTTGCAAATTTTTTGGATTTTTCCATTCCAAGTATGGAAGGGTAGGTGCTTTTTCCCCGGGATTGATCCGTACCGACATCTTTTCCCATAATATCCGGGTCGCCCTCAACGTTCAGTATGTCATCGGTTATCTGAAAGGCAAGCCCGATATTTCTGGCATAGTTTTTTAGTTTTTCTATTTGATCACGATTTCCATTCCCCAAAATGGTTCCGGAAATTACGGATGCCTCAATCAGGGCGCCGGTCTTTAACCGATGCATTTTTTTAAGATCCTCTAGTCCAAGAACCTTGCCTTCGGCGGCAATGTCTTGCATCTGTCCCTCGATCATGCCGTTACATCCCGCGGCCCTTGCGATGGTGTTTATAACACGGAGGCGGTTTAAGGCCCCACGATCGGTGTCGGCAGCGTTGACGGATGATAGGATCTCAAACGCCAGTGTAAGAAGGGCGTCTCCGGCAAGAATTGCCGTAGCTTCATCAAATTTGATATGACACGTCGGCTGTCCCCTGCGGAGGGTATCATTGTCCATGGCAGGAAGGTCATCGTGGATCAGGGAGTACGTGTGGATCATCTCTATGGCACAGGCCGTCCGAATGGTAGGGTTCGAGTGGTTTCCAACGGCGTCTGCGGCAGCAACGCACAAAATGGGTCGCAAACGTTTTCCACTGGCCATAAGAGAATGTTTCATGGCGTCTCTAATTGTGGAGTCCTTGGAATTATTGTCTATTATTATACCCAAAGCAGTATCGATCTGTTTTCGTTTAGAAGACAGGTATGAATTCAGATCGAATTTATTCATCTTCCGGACCGATTTCCGGGATAAACGGTTTTTCAAAAACATTACCGGTCTGATCTTTTAGCAGAAGGGTAACCGTTTGTTCGGTCTCATCCAGTTTTTCGGAACAGAATTTGGACAGTTGAACCCCTTCTTCGAATTTTTTTATCGCTTTTTCAAGGGGCTGATCCCCGGATTCGAGTTCCCGAACGATCTGCTCCAGCTTTTTCATTGCCTTTTCAAAGGTCAGATTGGCCATAAAATTATTTTCCTTTTACCCTGCAGATTAATGAACCTTTCGCAACCGTCACCTCCAGATCCTGACCGATGGTGACCTTCTGTGGGTCTCTAACCACAGCTGCATCTGGAATGGTTCTGGTAATGCTATACCCTCGGGATAGGGTGGCTTTAGGGCTCAGCGCATGGAGTCCGGCCATGACTTCCCGAAGTGAAAACCGTTTTTTATTTATAAATATTTCCATATAATTAATAAGGTTATTATGCCTTAAATCAAGTTTATCTTTAAGGTTTTTTGCTCGCACCCAAGGATTGTTGGCAAAAAGCCTTTCAGTCTGCCATTTAACACCTTCGTGCCGCTGAACAACCGTATTGCGAAACGTTTTGAAAAGACGGGTCATCAGGTCGTCTGTTTTAAGCCTCAAATCTTCTATTTTTCGCCTTGGATGAACCAGTCGGTTGGACATTTCCTGGACCCGATTTCGAGAATATTCAAGATTTCGAACAAAACCCAGGGTTAAGTGTCTTGAAAGTTCAGAGATCCTACTCAAAAGGTCCTGTTTAAGGGGCACAGCCAGTTCGGCTGCAGCAGATGGTGTGGGTGCCCTTAAATCAGCGACAAAGTCTGCAATGCAAAAATCGGTTTCATGTCCCACCGCTGAAATTATCGGAATGTCTGATGCAAAAATAGCCCTGGCAACAATTTCAGAGTTAAACGCGTGAAAATCTTCCAATGACCCACCGCCTCTGGCCAGGATCGCTAAATCCGAGTTGGACCGAAAATTCAGAATTTCAATGGCGGATACAATTTCATGTTCAGCACCGTCACCCTGAACTTTGACCGGTATGATCTCGATTTCAAGGTTTGGAAAACGCCGGTTGATTATTTTCAGAATATCGTGAACAACGGCGCCGGAAGGTGAGGTTATGATGCTGATTTTTTTAGGTAAAAATGGTAGGGGGCTTTTGTGTGCCTCATCAAAAAGACCTTCTTCGAGAAGCCGTTTTTTTAATTGTTCAAAAGCCAGCTGGATGGCTCCTGTACCTTTGGGTTCGAGATATTCAAATATGATCTGATAGGTGCCCCGGGGTTCATAGACACTGATCCGGCCAAGGCCTGTTATGTTCATTCCATCTTCGAGGTCAAAGATTAACGTCCGGTTTTGATTGCGAAACATGACCCCATTGATCTGGGCGGCCGCATCTTTTAAGGTGAAATAGAAATGTCCGGAAGCCGGCACCTTAAAATTGGAAATTTCTCCATTTATCCATATAAATGGAAAACTTTCTTCAAGTAAATCTTTAATCTTCAAAGTCAGCTCGGAAACGGTGTAGATACGACGGTGTTGGGTACCGGACGGCCCTGGGGACTGGATATCGTTGTGTGAGTTCATTAATAAAATAAAACTTTATGGATTATCGTCGCCCTCTGTTTTCAAAGACATTTACCAAGGGTTCTTCGGCAATTACGTTAGAAATGATTGACAGGTTTTTCGACAAATTGGCAAACCTTTTGGATGAAACCTATATTCTTGAAAAAACCATCGATACAAAGTGATAGAATTGAACAATTACCACAGTAAAAAATATCATTCAACATAAAACCTGCAAGAGGAATCGGTTTAAAGCAATGGCCTTTTCACCCTCTGTTTTTTCATTCCCGCAACAACGTCTGATAAGATATATTATGTAAACTTTAATGCGGGTCGTTTAAGCTCTAATGAAAGATACCCACTTAAAGTCCTTTTTTTCACCCAAAGCCCCTTTTGTCACCCTTGGGCGTGTTTGTCTAGAAAATCCCGTAACGCGGGAAAAACATATATATTTTCATGGGCCATTTTAGTGAGGCAAGATGCGAGGATCTCGTTTTTCTCATGAATTGTTTTGTGTTTGTCTAAAATAA
>JAHECI010000117.1:0-6014 GCA_024641825.1 Desulfobacterales bacterium
AAACTCAGGTTTTCCAATTTTATAGAGACATTCGAACCTATGGCCGGGGACAGGAAGTACTTTACGAACAGGCATCCAGGAACAAGGTGATCTTTTTCCGTTTTGAAGCCCAGGATTCCCCGGTGGTTTCAAAGAATCGTGATGCCGACGGGTTCCCGTTGCGGGTCAAAGTAAGGGATGCCCTGACGTTCGGTGAAGAAATCGAGGCCCCGGTGGATCTGGTGGTTCTGGCAACCGGAATGGAACCGAACAATGTGTCCGAGCTGGTAGACATGATGAAAATCCCAGTCGGCGCAGACCGCTTCCTCTTGGAAGTTCATCCGAAACTGCGGCCGGTTGAACTGTCGGTGGCCGGAATTCTGCTGGCCGGCACCTGCCAGGCGCCCATGGATGTGGGAGAAGCCTGCACCGGCGCCGGCGCCGCCGCAGTCAAGGCAGCGGCATTGCTCGGTCGCGGATATGTGGAACTCGACCCCTTTGTGGCGGAGGTGGACCTCCACCGGTGCAACGGCACGGGTGCCTGTGTGGAAGCCTGTTTAAATGACGGCGCGCTGGACCTGGTGGAGATGGACATCGATGGCAAAAAGGTTAAACGGGCCCGGGTGGCGCCGGCATTTTGTACAGGATGCGGTGCTTGTGTTGCCGTGTGTCCTGAAAATGCCATCGACATCAACGGATGGACGCTAAAACAATATGAAGCGATGGTTGATATGATCGTCTCCGACGATGTCGTGGCCTGACCATTATCAAGCAATCACTTGACAACTGGGCGGCAGTTGGCGTGCCGTTTGGAAAGGGTTCCAATGGACCGAGACAATCCAAGTAAAACAGAAAATAAAGATCTTTTGAAACAGCTGCGTAATGAACGAAAAGAATGGATAACCCGGTCTTCTGCCGAACTTAGAAAGCAGAAAAAGGAATTAAGGGCCATCAAAGAGCGACTCGAGGAAGGGGCCGGAACCGTGCCGCAGATTGCCGGTGAAACGGGAATTCCCGCCCACAGAGTCCTCTGGTATTTTGCGGCCCTCAAGAAGTACGGAGAGCTCGTCGAGAACCAAAAAGACGGCAGTTATTTCCGCTATTCATTAACCGGAAAGCCAACCGAAGATGGATCTGCATAACCCGGATTGATTCACCGATCCGATACAGAATGGATCTGAACTTTGTGAGGAGTGTGATGATGACTTTTGTGAATCCGAATTTTGCTAAAGAACTGGAGCGTTTTGGGGAAGATACCGCGCTGGAATGCTTTAACTGCGGAACCTGTGCCGCCATATGCCCGCTGATTTACGAGCATTTTCCCCGGAGAATGATCCGCTACCTCCAGCTGGGAGCAAAAGATCGAATTCTTGAAAATGCCCGGGAACTCTGGCGATGCCTCCACTGCGGACTTTGTACCCAGACCTGTCCCAGAGAAGCCGACCCCGGCGAAGTCATTCTGAGCTTAAAACGCTTTGTTGTGGATAATTGGAGGAGGTCCTGAAATGTATAACCCCAGGGATATCATCGACCTGATTGCCGACAATGTCAGAAAAACCCGGAATCCCTTCGGCATCCCGAACTTTTTATGCAACCAATGGTGGAAAGATTCAGCCATACCCGAAAATGGCGAGGCCCTGCTGTTTACCGGATTGATGTACCAGTTTGTGCCCTACATCGACCAATCGACCCGCTATCTGGAAAAATTTGAGGATACCCCCTGGGCGGATTTTCTGCGGTACGGCAAATATGTTCCCAATTATCTGGCGGGGATGGGTCTTGCCTTGATGACACCCGGAAAGGAAAAGAAAAGATTCAACACGATCCTCCAGAATATTGCCAAAATTCTAACAAAATCGAAGGTAGATTTCTATTACCAGCCGGAGCTGGATAGTTACAGCGGTATATTGTTATACGATCTGGGGGATCAGGAGGGTTTTGTGCGCCACGCCGAATTTGTGGCTGCAAAACTTAAAAGGGCCGGGGTCAAACGTCTCATTACGGTGGACCCCCACACCGCCTATGCCTTGAAAGTTCTCTATCCCAAGTACACCGGTCAAAGCTTTGATGTGAAAACCTATTTTGAACGGGTCAACCTCACCTCAAAAAACGGCGGGGGGCGGGTCACCCTCCACGATCCCTGTTTCTACGGCAGGTACCTGGAACTCTCGGATGTTCCCCAAAAAGTTCTGGGGGATCTGGACATCGAATGTGTCAACGTAAGAAATTCGGGGCTGTTCACCCATTGTTGCGGAGGACCTGCGGAGTCCATTTCTCCCAAGCTTTCCAAGGAAGTTCTCCACCGCCGGGTCGAAGAATTGCAATCTACCGGGGCCCCCATTGTCGCAATGTGTCCCATCTGTCTGGGAAACCTGGAAAGGTCCGGCGCACAGGTGGAAGATCTGTCGTCGCTCATCGCCCGATGTGCCGCGTGACGTTACGCGCATGGCAATAATTTTTTATTCTATTTTGACTTTTTAACCCAAAAAAGGAGGCAATTATTATGGCTGAAAAAGAAGAAAAAATACTGTATATCTGTACACATGCCGGGGAAAATCCTGAAAAAGCGGCCATGCCCTTTGTCATGGCCAACGCCGCCATCACCATGGACATAAAAGCCACCATTGCCCTGCAGGGAAACGGCGTCTATCTGGCCCAGAAAGGCTATGTGGACACCATGCTTCCGGCCGGGGGATTTCCGCCGGTGAAAAAACTGGTTCAAGACTTCATGGAACATGGCGGAAAGCTGCTGGTTTGCGTGCCCTGCATCAAGGAACGGAACATCGATGAAAACAGCGACATGATCGACGGCGCCCAAACCACGGCGGCCGGAACTTTAACGGTCGAAGCCCTTGAATCCGATGCCGTTTTTGTATATTAAAGAAAGAATTGGGGGCACTATTTTTGGTTGATTAAAACCGTTACCGCAACCGCCGGATGCGAAAGGAATTTTACTATCGCGAAAACACGAAAATATAGCCGGCTTTCGTGTTTTCGTGCATAGTAGGGGCCATTCCTTTTGGAATTTAACCAGAATGGAAATTCCCTGTGACAAGCTTCAGGGAATTTCCAATTGCAAGTAAGTTTCGACTTCACAGGGAGATATCCATTCGAAATGGGAAACAAGAATGTACTCATTATCGGGGGCGGAACGGCCGGTCTTTCTGCGGCGGTTGAGCTGGCCAAATTAGACATCCATGTGGATCTGGTGGAGAAATCGGACTTTCTCGGCGGCCACGCCATCGGGTACACCTGTAAAGCCACCCGGAATACCTGCGTAAAATGCGGCGCTTGTATGGTGGAAGAGAAACTCAACCATACGATATCGAATCCGAAAATTAAAACATGGACCGGCAGCCGTGTGCGGACGGTATCTAAAAACGGCCGATTCACGGCCAAAATAGACGGCAGGCCGAAATATATCGACCCGGATAAATGTACCAACTGCCGAATCTGTTTTGATCGATGTCCGTTCCCTGGCGGAATTCTTCATGGATATTCACCCAACAACATTCCCTATTATGCCATTAACCCAGAAAAATGCCGATATCTAAAAGACAAATCCTGTGGTACCTGCCGGGACGAATGCCCTGAAACCGCCATAAATCTGGACGCAACATCCACCGAATATACCAGAGAAGCTGACGCCGTCCTGGTTGCCACCGGATTTCAACCCTTTAACCCCGAGGACAAACCTTACGGATATCACCGTTTCCACAACGTCGTTACCGGTCTCGATCTGGAAAGGATGTTAAAGAATGCCGGCCGCGTAAAAAGGCCCGGCGACGATACCGTCCCCCAGCGAATTGCCTTTATTCAGTGCGTAGGCTCCAGGGATTCGAAACGGAATCATTTGTGGTGTTCAAAGGTGTGCTGTGCATCGGCCATGCGCATGGCAAGACGGATCAAAGACCGGCAGCCTGAAATCGACATCACCGTTTTCTATATGGACATTCAGACCGTTGGAAAAGATTTCGAGCAATTCTATAAAGATGCCCGGGAAGACCTGCGGATGGTCCGTGCCATACCCGGGGATATCTATGAAGTTGAAGAACAGAACCTGAAGATGAACGTTCTGGACAACACGACCCATGAAACCCTAGAGGAGATTTTTGATCTGGTGGTACTGTCCATCGGAATTACGCCGGGTAAAGACAACGGGAAACTCGCTGAGTTGCTCCATCTAAAACTCACCGGTTCCGGATTTATCGAATCCGGAGACAACGCAGCATCGGCGACCAACACCGGGATTTTTACCGCCGGTACCGTCCGCAGTGCCATGAGCATTCCCGAAACCATTGCCAGCGCCGGAAGCGCTGCCCGACAAATTGCCAAATATCTTAGGCCGAACCCATCATGAACCAATCGATAACTTCAAAGATGGTTAAAAAATCCTAAATTCAGGGGGTGCGCTTTCCTGTGTAACGATATTGGCGGAGTGGCTTCGTTATTTCAATGATTTAGCAGTGGGGGAGACCGCGGCTCCCGCATGCTTTTTGCGGGAGAACGCGGAGGGGGCAGGAATGCCCCCGCTGCTAAGTCATTGAAATGACCAGACACGTAGACACCGGAGTGAAGCGGGGGAGCGCACCCCCTGAACACGCACTAAAAATCATCATAAAAAAGGTGGCGTCTTTGAACCATACAACCTTAATTTTCGGAAACGGACCGTGCGCCCACACCATCGCCGAAGATCTTCTAACCACCGGCGCAGACATTGTCATGGCAACCACAGATAAAACCTGTGATTTCTCTCCATCGGTCCCTGTCGGCTCGGCAGAAATCCTCACCGACACACGGCTGGTTTCATGCCGCGGAACCGCCGGGGATTTCAGGATCTTTGCCGCCCGGAACAACCACAAAATTTCAAGAACGGTTGCCCAGATTATCATTGCCGAAGAAAATCAAAAAAAGCCCAATTTTTCACCGTATGGATTGAAAGCGTCTTCCAACGTCATCCCCCTCTCCCAGGCAAAACAGCTCCTCGATTCATCCCATGAACAACGCATTCTGTTGAACGCAAAAAAGGTGGTTTTCCTTACCGGACTTGTCAAAGAGAGTCATCCGGTGGTGGCAGAAGAAATCATGCATTCCGCCCTTAGGCTCCAATCGGACTTTAATCTGCAAACTTATATTCTGACAACCAATCTTAAGGTGGCTGCCAATGGTCTCGAAGCCCTGTATCGGGAAACCAAAGAAGCCGGGACCGTCTATATCAAGTTCACGGACACCCGTCCTCATATTCATTCTGAAAGTGACGACACGGTCCGGATCGAGTTTGTCGACGAAATCACCCTGAAAAAGTTCAGATTAACACCGGACATAACCGTTGTTGATGAAACCCTTGTGCCGTCCGATTATGTTGCTGACCTTTCAAGGATACTCGGGGTCGATGTAGACGCCGACGGATTTGTCCAGACAGACAATGTTCATCGGTTTACGGTATTTACCAACAGAAAAGGGATCCTGGTTGCGGGGCCTTCGAGGAGCATCCAGACGTCCGGCGACCAGATAACCGACGCTGTAAATGCTGCGCTGGCCTCGGCGGGACCCAAAGCCGGCCTTCGGATCTTACCGGAAGACCGGGCGGAAATCGACAAAGGTCAGTGCATACGGTGCCTGACCTGCTATCGTCTCTGTCCATACCGCGCGATCACGCTGAATACCCGGGTGGTCGTCGAACCGGGTGCCTGCGAAAGATGCGGCATATGTGCCGCCCAATGTCCCAGGGGCGCCATTCATTTAAAAAACCTTGAACCCGAATCCGTTTCCAACCAGATGGCACCCGGGAATGGCCGGCAAGAAGAAGACACCTTAACGCCGGTTTTGGTGGCCTTCTGCTGCAGCCGTTCGGCGGCCCCGGCCCGGGAACTTGCCCGATGCATGGGCCATAAACTGCCACCGGGACTTAAAGTGATTGAAGTGCCCTGTTCGGGAAGTATCTCCTTAGACCATCTCTTTGCAGCATTTAAAAACAATGCCGACGGTGTTCTGGTCCTGGCATGCCATGAAGGGAACTGCCATTCAGAACGCGG
>JAHECI010000117.1:6114-9048 GCA_024641825.1 Desulfobacterales bacterium
GGGTTCGATCCGCGAATGCTCGTTCGGATGATATCACTGGGGCTTTTGGAGGAATCGGTTGAATCCCGGTGGCCCTGGATCTGCACCCTGTGCGGTAAATGCGAAAATGTCTGCCCCATGGAGATCGACATCGCCGATCTGGTCAGAAAAATCAGATCCTTAAGAGACCGTGAAAAGGTCCCGGGGATTCTCCATAAAGGTCTTATGGCCGCATTGGAGACCGGCAATAATCTTCGCCTGCCCAAGGAAGACTTTACCTTTATCATCGAGGACGTTGCCGAAGAGGTGGCGGAAGAACCGGGATTTGAAGGATTCAAAGCACCTGTGGACAAAAAAGGAGCGAATCTTTTAACCACCATCCACAACAAACTGGTCAATACGCACACCGAAGATCTAAAGCACTGGTGGAAAATATTTTATGCCGCCAACGAAGACTGGACCGTAACATCGGAAAATTGGGAAGGAACGTCATGGGGATACTTCACCGGCGATGGCCCGGCCATGAAGGTCATGGCAGGCCGTATTGTCGACCAAATGGAACAACTGGAAATAAAAAATCTTCTATGGCCGGAATGAGGCCATGCCTACCTTGCGACCCGGTCGGGTCTTGAAAAATATTATCCTGAAGCACTGAAAAAATTTGGATGTATCACGGTGTTTGACCTGCTCATCACCTACATCAAAGAAAATCGTATCAAGCTGGACCGATCAAAGCATACGGACCTCGCCGCCTATCATGATCCGTGCAATTACGGCAGAAAAGCCCAAAAATTTTTCGGACACGGTTTTTTTGAGGAACCACGATGGATTATGGATCAATGCATGGAGAACTGGGTGGATCTTTACCCCAACAGAATGGACCAAATCTGCTGCGGCGGCGGCGGTGGCGCCCTGACAACCGGATACAACGAAGAGCGGGTCTTTTATGCCAGAAAAAAGATCGACCAGATCAAGGCAACCGGTGCAAAAATGTTGGTGGTTCCCTGTCACAGCTGTCACGGCCAGTTCAACAACATCAAAGAAGAATACGGTCTTGGGGATCTTAAGGTAATGTATTTGTGGGAACTGGTTGCCGAGTGCCTGATCTTATGAGCCCCGCCTGAATATTGGGGTAGAGCCGTTCCCAAAACATACGTGTTCAGGGGATGCGTTCTCCCGCAAAAAGCATGCGGGAGCCGCGGTCTCTCCCACTGCTAAATCATTGAAATAACGAAGCCACTCTGGCAACCCGCCTGCCATGCGAGACACGAGCGGGCAGGTTTCGTTACTCTCGGAAGCGCACCCCCTGAACACGTACCCCAAAAATATGTTCCGGTTGAATGGCTTGCGGTCACAGTTTCAGTAAGCGGAATGTTATCCAGTCTGTGGAAAAACCTTTACATTTCCCCCAAAAAATTTAGAGTATGCCCCTATCTATCCGGTATGGGAAACCAGTTCCGGATAATTATCTGCGCGAGCCTTTGCAACCGTTTTCAATCAGAAACCATCTCGGCCGTAAGGTGTTTAACGTACATCGTCCTAACGCCTGATGATTAGACCTGACCCTGGTATCGGAGACCATAATGCGATCGATCTTGTGTGCGTCCGTTCTGTTTTTGTTGTTTTGCACCCCGGTGTTTGCAACTGTATCTATCGAAAAAGACGGGCTTTTTTTCTATTTTCCGGAAAATGAAAAAGCCATTGCCCAGCGGTTGACGGAAAAAGCACCCCAAATGGTGGATTTTTTGGCCCGCAAAGGGCTGGAAATAAAAACGCCCCTGCATATCATTGTGGACGGCAAAATGGATGCCCCTACCGTGGATGTTTATGTTATTCCCCACAGAGAAATCCGCATTCCGATCCGGGCGCCCGGTGTGCTGGAAGATGGATATACGGAAACCGACCCCTGGAGCTATTTTCTTTTCAAAGGTCTCTGTCTCCAGGGAATTTACGGCATCCGTTCCGGAATCCCCGGCTCCCTGAACAACGTTTTCGGAGATATCATCTCCCCCAATGTCATTCTTCCTCCCTGGGCAGAGGCAGGCATTTGCAACCTCTTGTATTCTCTCTATGCCCAAAGGGAAATCCAAGACCCCTTCGAATCGGCGCTGTTTCATGCCGGCCCGGTTCCCGACCTGGATCTGATCAGCCATCACCCACAAATCTGGCCGGGATATCATGGATATCGTATCTACGGAAAACCTTTCGTTTTGTGGCTGTACCGTGAATTCGGCTGGGCAAAGATCCTTGAATTTCTTCAGGAACACGGACACGGTATCATTCCCATCGAGATCGACTTAAAAGCCCTCAAAGTGTTCGGTAAAACCGGAGCAGGATTGTGGCGTGATTTTCAGCGCCGATTCCAAGCCCGAAATGTACCGGCTCAGGGGTTGCTTATTACCGGATATTGGGAAGACCCCTTGGTGTACTGGAACCGTGCCGGTGTTTTTCCCGGGAAGGTAACCATCGGCCACCGGGGACGCTACGGATATGCCGAACCGGATGGAACCCTCTGGATATCGGAATATCAAAATGCCGCTCAAATCTACAGATACACCCGCGGCTCCGTTTTCCCCACCGGGATTTTACATGTCTGGGACCCGGGACCCGGCGGCGTGGCCATCACCCGAACCGGTCACCACCCATGGGTGGCGGTGGTTCCCGACGACGGTCGGGGCGGTTTCCGCCGGATGAACGCCTCAAAAAAGGAGCAACTTCATTTGATTCCAGCCCCGGAAGGCGCCATTCAGCTTTCCGGTCCCGTACGCAATGAAAAGGGGCATATTGCCCTGGCTGCAAACCTTGGGGGAAACTGGGACATTTGGGTGTATGACGGTCAATGGCACCGGTTGACCGACACCCCTTCCATTGAAATGGACCCCTGGTGGGAAGGGGATTTTCTGGTGTATGCATCCAATGTCACCGGCAAATTCCAAATTCATGGAACAGACCGAA
>JAHECI010000118.1 GCA_024641825.1 Desulfobacterales bacterium
GTGCCGCACTGGACGTAAACCAAGACCATGGCCGGCAATAGAAACGCCTTGGAGGCGAACATGAGATAAACGATATATTTCCGACCGCCGAAATACCCTTCCTCGTCTTGGTGGTGTGCGACCAGAGGATAGGTAAATATGGAGACGATTTCGTAAAACAGGTAGAGGGTAAAGAGATTTGCGGAAAATGCCGCTCCCATGGCACCGCCCACGGCCACGGCGTAACAGAAGTAAAATCTCGTCTGGGCGTGTTCGTCCAATCCCCGCATGTAGCCCATACAGTAAAATCCCGCCATGATCCACAAGAATGAGGAGGTCCCGGCGAAAAGAATACCCAAACCGTCCAGCTGGAACTTGACGCTGACACCGGGATAAAGGGTACACATCGTGTATTCGTAAGACCCCCCTCCCAAAAGACGGGGCAAGAAATAGACCACGGATAAAAAGGTCAGCAGCGCGCCACAGACAGACCATGTTTCCCTAAGGTTCGGTTTGTTCTTCGAGCCCATAATGAGAAGCGCCGTGACCAAAGGAATCAGGGGTGTTAAAACGATTTTACTGGTTATAATGGTTTCCATAAATATGCCTAACGTGCCTAAAATGATCTAAAATGCCTAAATTTTAGGTCGACTATATCCCTCGCCTATCCCTGAAGTTCGTTGACTTCGTTAGGATCGATGGAATGATACCTTCTGAAAACAGCAAGTATAAAACTTACGACAATGGCCGCTTCTGCGGCGGCGATACCCATGATGAAAAGTGTTATCACCTGTCCCACGGCAGGATCGGGAGCCAGAAAACGGTTGAACGCCATAAAGTTCACGCCGGCCCCGTTTAGAACCAGCTCGGTGGAGACCAGCATGCCGATAAAGGACTTGTGCTGAATCAAACCGTAAATGCCGGCGATCAGGAGAAATACACCCAGAATCAGATAGGTGTTAAGATTATTACTGAGCATCATCATTCGGATAATTACCTTTTGCAGATCTTAAATGTTCTATGGTTTTAAATTCGTCCTCCCTGCCGCCCCGGGCCAGGATGATCGATCCGATAATCGCCACCAGAAGGACGATGGATATAAGTTCGAAAGCCAGGCAGAAGGTGTATAGGAATTCTTCTCCCAGGTGCGTGATGGAAAAATCCCTCATTTCCCCAAGGGCAGGAACCCAGTCTGTTTTAAGGACACAGGCCATGAGAAGCAAAAAGGCCGTGACGGCCGATGAAATGGCCAAAAATTTATTTCGCCAATCTTTAAGGGTCTTGTCCGCCGCTTCTGTGGGGGTATATCCCACCATAATGCCGAAAACCAGAACGATACAAATAGCGCCCACATAAATGAGGATCTGCATCAATGTCAGAAACATGCTTCCCAGATAGAAATAAATGCCGGCGGTACCGAGGAATGCCACTGCAAGGCCCAAGACCGTGTGCATGAGGATTTTCGTTCTTATTGTGAGGATGCTTCCCAATATCACCAGAAGGATGAATGCAAAAAAGAGGCCTTCGGCAATGATTTGGTAAAAAGTCATGTTCTCCGCTCCTCCAGCCGTTTGAGAATATCGAAGTGAAACGCTTCTCTGGAAAAGGCCGCCAGGTTGTATTCCTGGGAAAACTCGAGTGCGTCTTTCGGACAGACTTCGACACATGTTCCACACAGGCTGCACTTGGTAAAGTCCAACTCGAAAAGGGCCAGAGTCTTCTTCTTTTCACCTTCCAGTTTTTTGCCTTCGACTTTGATACAGTCGGAAGGGCAGGACTTTTCACACATTCCACAGCTTATACACAAAAAGGTGTTCTTTTCCGGGTCCAGAACAAGGTCGATATGCCCACGGAAGTTGGGGGTAATGTCGATTTCTTCCCTGGGATACTGGACGGTAACAATGGGTTGGAAAAGCGCCTTAAAGGTTACACCCAGTCCCTCTACCAGGCTTTTCCCCCCGGTATATATTTCTGAAAAATACTGCTTCATAGTTTAACCAGCACCGCTGTTATTAAGATATTGACAAAAGAAAAAGGTACAAGATATTTCCAGGCAAAATTAAGCAGTTGATCAAATCTTACCCTGGGATAGGTCCACCGAATCATGATCATGAGAAACAACAAAAAATAGACTTTCAGAAAAAACCAGACGATACCTAAATATGCACCGTAAGGAAGATTCGGTCCGTGCCAGCCGCCCAAAAAGAGAACCGTCGCCACCGACGCCACGATAAACATGTTGGTATACTCTCCGATGAAAAAGAGCGAGAAGCCCATTCCGCTGTATTCGGTGTGAAATCCTGCGGTGAGTTCGCTTTCAGCTTCCGGAAGGTCGAACGGCGCGCGGTTGGTCTCAGCGACGCCGGCAATGACGTAGATGAGGAACGCAACCGGCTGCAGAACAACGAACCATATTTTTTGTTGTGCCCCGACAATCTCTTTGAGACTGAATGTATTGCACATGAGGACCACTGCAAGCATTGAAAGCAGAATCGGTATTTCAAACGCAATGGACTGGGCCACGGCACGCATGGCGCCGAACATGGAATATTTGTTGTTGGAACCCCATCCGGCGACCAGAAGCGCCATGACGTTGACGGAGCCCATTGAAACGATGAAAATGAGGCCCAGGTTCAGGTCCCTGGCCTGGAGTTTTTCGCTGAATGGAATCACGAGGAGGGGAAGGATCACCGGCGTAAATGACAAGAGCGGCGCCACCCTGAAAAGGGTACGATCCACCTTGAGTGGGATCAGCAACTCTTTTCCCAAAAGCTTTACGCCATCGACGACCATTTGCAAGATCCCATGAAATCCCACTTCCATGGGACCGGGGCGTCGTTGAACATGGCCGGCAATCTTTCGTTCCAGATACCCCATCATGATGGCGTTTAGAAAAAGAAATGATATGATGATGATGACGGCGATCAGCATCCGGATCAGTTCAGGCGGTAATATCGACATCGTTTCCATAAGTTAATTCAGTATCTGCATTTCAATTTTATATTCTATCGATCCATTTCCGGTATCACGAGATCGAAGCTTCCCAGGATAGAAACCAGGTCGGGCAAAAGAATCCCGCGTCCCAGCTCCGGAAGGCAGCTCAAGTTGGAATAAGACGGAACCCGGACCTTCAACCGGTAGGGCGTGCCGGTTCCATCTCCTACAAGGTAATATGAAAGCTCCCCCCTGGCCGCTTCCACGGCGAAATTGCAATCGCCCGGACTCAGTTTAATATTTTTAGGCACCTTGGCGCGAACCGGTCCCTCGGGAAGCCGGTCCAGAGCCTGTTCGATAATTCTAAGGCTCTGCTCCATTTCTCGGATGCGAACCATGTAACGATCCAGACAATCCCCTTGGGATCCCACCGGAATCTCAAAATCAAATTCGGGATAAACAGAATACGGTTCATTCTTTCGAACATCATACGCAATCCCCGATCCCCTCAGGTTCGGACCGGTCATTCCGTATCGAAGCGCCATATCCGGTGAGACAATCCCGATATTTTCCGTACGTTTGATGAAAATAATATTTTTTGTCACCAGTTTTTCATAGATCACGAAACGTTTGCGCAGGCGCTTGATAAAGGCACGGGTAGACGCCACAAACTTATCGTCGATGTCTCGGGAAACCCCGCCGAAACGGTAATAGCAGTAAGTCAGCCTGGAACCGGTGATATCTTCAAGAATGTCCAGAATGTGCTCTCGGTCATCGAATCCATACAGAATGGGGGTAAAAGCGCCGAGGTCGAGGAGGTAGGCGCCGAGCCAGAGTAAATGACTGGCCACCCGGTTAAGCTCCGAGGTGATGACGCGAATGTATTCCGCCCTTTCCGGCACCTCGATGCCCGCTTTCCTTTCGATGAGAGAAACATATCCGTGATTGTAGGGAAGGGCGCAGACATAATCCATTCTTGCGGTGCTGGGCATAAAACCCGCACACGGTCTCGACTCCGCCATCTTTTCATGCATGCGATGGACAAACCCGAGCACCGGTTGGGGATCGAGAACATATTCTCCGCTCATCTCCAGCACAATCAGAAGAACCCCGTGGGTACTGGGATGCTGGGGCCCCATATTTAGAAAGAACCGGTTTTTTTTCTGGAAATCTGATTCAAGCATAATGCATTTTATTTTTCTATGGGTTACGAATCCATACTGTCGGCCGACGGGGCGTCGGCGTCGGTATCGACGGATTCTAAAGCTTCAGGGGCCCACGAGACCGCCTCAAGGGATTTCAAATTATTTTCTTCTTTCAGCAACGGATGAAAATCCCGATCTTCATCGGAAAGCAAAAGGGGTTTTAAATTGGGATGGCCCTCAAAGTTTATCCCGTATAAATCCCGGGTTTCCCGCTCGTGCCAGTTCGCTCCCTGATAAATGTCGCATATGCTGGGAAGAGACATGTCTTCGGGTACCGAGACGTGGCCCTTAATTCGATACAGCCGGTCATATCTGGCGAACTGATAGACCCCATTCAGGCCGGACGTCGTCCCTTCCGCTGTTTCTTCAGACAGAACATGAAACCCCGTTACAAAGACCAGATAAAAGCCCTCATCATAAGCTTTCCGGGCAAATTTTCGAACCTGGTCGACTTCCAGGGCAACTTCCAGATGATACCCCCGCTGGTTGTAGTCGGTTTCAGTGGTATTGAACTCATGAAACAGGATGTCTTCTTTAAAATTTTTGGTTTCCGGGGCCATTATTTTAGTTTTAAGCCTTTCACTTTCCTTAACGGTGATCCAGGATGACGATTTTGAGGTAACGGATGCCGGACGCCGGCAATCTTTTCCTGAAGTTTCAGAATTCCTTCGAGGAGACCTTCGGGGCGGGGCGGACATCCGGGAACATAGACATCCACCGGTATCAGCTTGTCGACCCCTTCAATGACATTATAATTTTCCTTTACCTTGAAAGGACCGCCGGAAATGGCACAGTTCCCCAGGGCAATGACCCACTTGGGGGACGGCATTTGCTCATAAAGGGTAAGAAGTACCGGCGCGAGTTTCTTGTTGACCGTTCCCGCAACGATCATCAGATCCGACTGCCTTGGCGAGGGTCTGAAGACTTCAGATCCGTATCTGGAGATATCGAAACGGGCCATGCCGGTTCCCATCATTTCTATGGCACAGCAGGCAATCCCGAAGGTCATGGGCCAAAGGGAATTCGCTTGACACAGCCTGAGTATCTTGTCCGAAAGCTCCATGCGCAATATGGGCCCAGCGCTGTCTTCGACAACAGGCTTGCAAGATTCAGACGTTAAATTTTCTACGTAAGCTTCCAAATCAGGTTGGATCAGCGAACTTTTATTTTCCTCTCCCACGTAAAAACTCCTTTAACCCAGGCATAAACAATGGCAAGGATCAAAATACCTAAGAATATAAAAACCTCGACAATTCCTCGCGTAGCGGACACTTTGTCAAAGGCTGCAGCCACCGGAAACAAAAACAGGATGTCGACATCAAATGCCAGAAAGATCAGGGCGTAAAGATAATAGGCGACGCCGTAACGGTAATCCCAGGCATCACCGTAAGTTTCCATTCCACATTCGTAGGTGTTCCGTGTCGTTTTTAAATGAGTTCTTTTGGGGCGAACAAACCAATTGAGGATAAACGGCGTAAAACCGCCGATAAAACCTACGACGAGGAAAAGAAAGATATACATGTAGTCTAAAAGTGCAGATTCCGTCATTTCAACTATCCCGTAAATCCGGTCATTCCATAGCAAAAAAAAATGCCGATCGAGGCATTTTTAAAACCTCATTAACCAAAGAGATTTTTTTATTTTTTTAAAACGAAATTGTCAAGAGGTGTTTTATTTTTTTCCAATTTGAGGTTTAGAAATATCAAGATTTTGCTAAGCTAAATAATGACTTATGCAGACCATCCGTCCGGTCGCACGCTGACCGGGTAATTTTCAAGCGCGTTTTTAGCAGCAGATTTTGCCCCGGTTATTTTCAGAATCGCCGGAAGGTTCCACCACACAACAACAGGCCCCGTCCCTGCCCAGGGCTGCGTTGATGACGGCTGCGGCACAGCCCACCCCTGCTTGCACGGTTACCGCATGGGTAGGGCAGTTCATGGCACACGCCCCGCATTCCATGCAGGAATCCCTGTTCTCAATTTGAACTTTACCGTTGTTCATGCTCAGAACAGCGTGGGGGCATACGACGACGCACATCCCGCAACCCGAGCAATTTTTTTCGTTTAACTGAAGCGTTACAACATCTTTTAAATAGATCATCTTTTCCATTTTCATCGGCCTTTAAGCGGCAAATCGCGATCCCACCAGAAGGGTCAATCCGACCACGCCGGCGGTAATTTCAACTGGAACGGCCCACTTCATCTCTTTTTTCACCCCTGAAAGGGAGGTGTATGTGGAAGCGCCGGTAAAGTTCATGGCAAGATACGCCGACACCGCCGGCGCCAGGAAAAACCACGCCAGAATTTCAGCAAAATTGTGCGGTATGTCAAAATATCCTGCACCGAAAACCGTAACCATCAGTGTTGTCAACAGGCCCATGATCAAACCTTTCTGGGAGAAGGCGCGACCGGGAATCCAGGGAAGAAGAATCGGCGTCAGAACCGCACCGGCCGCCAGTGCTCCCAGCAGATGGAGCACCGCAAAAAGGCCGTTGTTCATTGCACCCTGCCAAAATCCCGAAGGTGCTCCCAAACCTCCCAGCAGAAAAAAAGCAGGCAGCATCACCAGGGACCATTTTAAAACACTCACCAGTTCGATGGGAATTAGAACGGCCCTTTCCCCAATCGGAAAGGTCTTGCGCCGCATTTCCGGCGTTGCCTTCAGGCCGGCATCCAGAAAAGCCGGCAAATCAGCGGCTCGAATCGGGCCGTAAATCCCTTTGAAACCGGAGCGTTTTCTAAGGGTGTACGCCGCAACCCCGGGACCTGCCAACTGGGGAAGAATGACCTCCCGGTGGGACACCACGCGGCTCAATCCGCTGAGGTCGATGCGATGAACCAATTCATCGGTTCCGAAGGTTCCTTTTCCGGCGGCACACCAGACATTGATGCCATGGGTGTCCAGAACCAGAATCCATGCATTCCGTCCGGGGAGGGCTTCACGCAAGCGGTCAAAACTCATTTTGTAATTGGCCGTAACCAGAACCGGCGATCGATCATCCGGCGCGCCAAGGGCATAAAGGCCGGGATCCACCGTATAATTCATACGGCCCACCCCCCAGCGCGCCTTAATGCTGCCCCATTGGTCGGCCCAGACCAACCCGGATGAAATTTTTGGCACGTCACCCGCCGGTGTCCGGACCGAGCCGATGATAAACGGCTGCTTCATATCGGGAAGGCTCTCCTGAACCTTTTTTTTCCCGGGTCAGCAAGTGCCGGTCAACGATTCTGTGGGTCCGTTTTCATGACAAGATGGTTTTTCCAAAAAATCAAAGGGGTTCTTATTCATTTAACGTGTTCCTCTTGGGTTGAAAGTAAGCCCAATTCGGACGGCCCCTATGCGGCCGGATAATTCATCTCTTTGAGGGTGTCCCGGATCTTTTCCAGAGTGGCCGGGGATTCAAATTCAACCGTTATGCTTTTATTTCCAGGATCACCTTCCACGGTTTTGACGCCTTCCAGTTCATTCAACTCATTCTTGATCGACATCACACAGTGTCCACAGGAAATATTGGGTATGGAAAAGGTTTCTTTTGCCATTTTAGGGTTCCTCCTTTGGTTTATTCTCAGTAGATAATGCTACAATGTGGCTGTGTCAACCTGAAAGAATTAAATCATTATGCTTATAAAGCAGAACATTCGATGACACTTTTCCGTCATACCGGTCCGGTCCTTAAAAAATAAAGGTGGTGAAGAATTTTCGAAGCTTCAGCTGGAACGGATGCATTAACTTGAAAACAAGCGGATCAACCCACAGGGAGCGGAATATGAGGTAGAGAATTTCTGGGTGGGTGCGCTGGGTAACGCCGCCCAAAAAATTACCACTATGTAGTACTTTTCTCTTGACAAAATCACTCGGAAATAATATTTTTCAATTTGATGTCCATTGTTACCTCCTATTGGACTTCCTTCTAACCCGGGGCGGTTTTTCTTTGGGATGAACCGCCCCTTTTTCATTCCATTGGTATGGGGCCCATCTCCAGGTCGGTATTTCAGAACAGAATAATTTTTCGATGGTGTTTGACATTCAGAAATGACTTGACACCAAATACCACAAAGTATTACTAATAATTGTCGCGACGGGCTGTCGTTTAAGAGGGTCTTCATTGTTTTTACAGCATGTCGGCGGAGATTTTACATGAATAAAAAAGAATTTAGATATTTTAGAAAGCGGCTGGGGAAAACTCAGCGCCAGATGGCCCAGCTCCTCGGCGTGTCCCTTAAGGCGGTGCACAGCTACGAACAGGGATGGCGGTCGGTACCGTCCTATGTGGAGCGCCAGGTTTTTTTCCTGGTATCGAGGATACAGGAAGATTTCGAAGACAGAAACCCGTGCTGGGTGATAAAAAACTGTCCGTCTGAAAAGAAAAAGCAGTGCCCGGCCTGGGAGTTTAACGCCGGAGATCTTTGCTGGTTTATCAGTGGAACGATTTGTGACGGAACCGTTCAGAAAAAATGGGGAGAAAAAATGGCGTTTTGCCGATCTTGTGACATATTGAAATCGTTATTATAGTCCGAATCCCACATCAAGATGGACCCGTTTTTTACCGGTCGCCTGTTCCGTGTTGACGTGAAAAACTTCCAAAATTAAACATTTCCATCTCTTTATCCAACGACGTACCCTTCCGATGGATCCGAACGTTAACGTTGGTTCCGATTTTGCTGTAAAACAGCTGGAGCTTCAAGTCCGCCAACGAAGTTATCGCCTGCCCGCCAAAGGCCTTAATGACATCCCCTTCCTTCAACCCGGCTTTTTT
>JAHECI010000119.1 GCA_024641825.1 Desulfobacterales bacterium
GGGGAGGATATCGCGCCGATCGTCGGCACCAGACACCGTGAGTACCTCGAAGATAACCTCAAAGCCCTGCAAGTACAACTCAGCAAAGAAGATCTGGCACAAATCGATCGGGCCGCACCGCTAGGCGTTGCTAAAGGTTTGCGCTACCCCGAGGCTGCGATGAAGGCGGTCAACCGTTAAAAACTTCAAGAAATTGCCGAATGTCCGAGGTGTAAAAAGCCCTGCGGACAGCTTGTAGATTATATTAAATAAATGCTGTAATCTATAATTTTCTTTGAGCTTTATCGGACCCAATTTGTACCCGTTTATCAAAATATTTGGGTCCAAGAATAATAGTTATGCCTCAATTATAAAACTTGACAAAGCGTACGCTATGGCGTACTGTTTGGCATAGAAAATCCATTAAATCAGAGGAAAATCATGCCGACACTCACAGCCACGGAAGCAAGATCAAAGCTTTATAAGCTTATTGACGAAGCAGCGTCTTCCCATGAACCGATTGTTATAAAGGGTAAGCGCGGCAGCGCCGTGCTTATTTCCGAGGATGACTGGCGTGCGATCCAGGAAACCATGTACCTGCTAAATATCCCGGGTATGCGGGAATCGATTCGGGAAGGATTAGCCACTCCAATCGAGGAATGCACTCAGGAACTTGACTGGTAATGGGGCGAGTCGTTTTCACAAAACAGGCTCAAAAAGACGCCAAAAAATTATCCGCTGCCGGTCTGCGTCCCAAAGCTGAAAAACTGATTGAAATCTTGCGCGAAAATCCCTACCAATTTCCTCCACCATTCGAAAAGCTATTGGGTGATTTATCCGGGGCCTTTTCCCGACGAATAAATATACAACATCGGATAATCTATCAGATTCATGATGACGAAAAAGTGGTTAAAGTCATTCGGATGTGGACGCATTATGAATGACCAGGCATAACATTGCGCTTGCAGTCGGACTCGGTAAAGCCTCGCCGCTGAAGCGCCCGTTCGGCGTTACTAACATCACAAGGAGAAATGTTGTGCGAGCCTACCCCAGAGAACGGTATGGGCAAAGGGCAATGACATGTGAACCGTGAAAAATGATCAGGGGGCCGAGGGTTTGATGCAAACCGAAAGGACGTTTCATGCATAGGTTGAAGAATACCTCATTTGACGCAATCATCGTTGGCTCCGGGCCGGGTGGCGCCGCAGTGACGCATGAATTGAGCAAATACGGCAAGCGAGTTTTGGTGCTGGAGAAGGGGCCCGGAGATAAGATCAAAGGCACCCCCTTTCAATGTGCATCGTTCGCGATGATACCGGGCAAAAGCTTGCTGGTTACCCCGCAATTCCTATCGGTTGTGCGCGGAATTGCTTATGGCGGGAGTTCCGTCTTGTATTATGCTTGTGCCGTTGATCCACCTTATGAGATGTTCGAATCCTACGGTATCGATCTGCGCCCAGACGTTGAGCAGATCAAGAAAGAGCTCCCGGTGGCACCTTTATCGGACGATCTCCTGGGTCCTGCGGCTCGAAGGATTATGGAAAGTGCGCAGGACCTCGGTTATGCCTGGCACAAACTCCCCAAGATCGTCTATCAGGAAAAATGCCGACTCAACTGCGACAAGTGTACGATGGGCTGCCCGTATGGCGCGAAATGGACATCGCGAATGTATATCGACAAGGCTCTTGGCAGAGGGTCATTGCTGTTGACCGGTGCGCATGTGCAGCGCGTAGTGACGCACGCGGATTCCGCAACTGCCGTAAGGTTCACCAAGGCTGGGAAAACGCATCAAGTGACGGCTCCCGTAATCGTAATTGCGGCGGGAGGACTTGGAACCCCTCTCATTCTCCGAAATTCCGGTTTTTCCGGAGCCGGGTACGACTTTTTCTTTGACCCTTTAATCGTCGCAATGGGCGAAGTGGAAGATATCAATTGTGGCAGAGAATTCCCCATGGCTGGGGGGTATCACGATAAAGAGGAAGGCTATATGATGACCGATCTCGTGTGGCCGAAGTGGGTTTTCTCACTTTTTGTAACTGAGGTGCTGCGTTTTGACCGATTAGCCTCACACGGTCGCATATTGCCGATCATGATCAAAGGGAAGGATGGATTGGGCGGGCATCTTACAAAGCGGGGCGGTATCAGAAAACGACTGTATGAGAAGGACAGAAAGAAGCTGCTGAGGGGGTATGACCACGCCAGAAGCATCTTAGAAAATGCCGGTGCTCGCCACATCTTCAAGACCTGGTTCATGGCGACGCATCCAGGCGGCACCGCAAAGATCGGGGATTTGGTGGACAGCGATCTGAAAACCGAGTTGAACGGGCTCTATGTCTGTGACTGCTCTGTCATTCCAGAGTCCTGGGGATTGCCGCCCACGCTGACGCTCCTGGCGCTCGGAACAAGACTGGGAAGGTACTTGGCGACTGAATCAGGCCTCCTTGGCTTCAAATCTTCATTCTGCTGTAATTTTTCAAAAAAATCTTGACTCGGACGCCAACGAAAAAATTGTAGCATGGAGAATAATGCCCGATTTAGGCAAAGAGTCTTCTTGGATTTTTACATTTCCCAGATCAATTCAAATCGGAGCTGAAGATTTTTACGGAGACAAGGCAGGCCTTTTTGAGGCTTTTGACGGCGATTACTTTACATACAAGTTAGATGTCACCGGGCCTGTTTTAGTTTTGGACGAGGACAAAAACAATCCCGGACATATAATGTTAAACAACAATACCGGTGAACCGATATCAGCATCAATATATAGAGACGGCAAACTTCTTTCAACTCAAACAGAAATTCTGGATGAACAAACGGTCTCATTTAATTTCAATGAAGAAATATATTTCGGTATATATTCATCTGGAGAGTTAAATGAGGGGGAGTTGGTTGATTTTGTTAATTTTTCGTATGCTGTCAAATTTGATTTTAGCCATCTTAACTCGGCCACGGTAACGGTTACAGGTAGCTCCTGGGATGGATTCGTTATTGAAATGACAGAAGAATAAGGGACACAATGGGGACGTTAATAATCTTCTTTGAAGTTTATTAAACTCAATTTGTACCCGTTTATCAAAATATTTGGGTGCAAAAATAATAGTTAACCGACCAATAATGGATTATCATCGTATGGGCCGGGATGGCAAAGTTGGAAACCTTCACTGAACTGAAAGAATTAGCGGAAAATTTGCATTATCAAGTGCAAAAACAGAAAATTCTTAGCGATTTGACTGATGACATGATTGACATGCCTATCAGAGACCTCATCACCGGGTATAACAAATTACCTTATTGTTTCACTCTGCAAAGCTGTTATGGCCATTTTGTCTACAACAGTCAAAAAGATACTCATAACCTTGAGCCCTTACCGGCAAAAGGTGTCATTGACAAAATAGAGTACCGGATCGCCTACATTGCCTTTTGCATTGAGTATAGTGATTTGGGAAGAGATCTATTTGAGTCTTTTAAAAAAATCACGGCTATCGATCCGGAAAACGTCCAATTCTGTTGTTCAGAATGGTTCTGGAAAAGACAAGTCAATTCTTATGCGTTGCAAGTGGAACCAGATAGGTTTAAGCGTAAAGATACGGCCATAGTTGATTTCAAGGAAGCGCTCCATATTGAAAAGATACGCCGTGAATTCTTTATTCGGCTATATGAATTGCTTGAAGATGCAAAGGAAAAGTAAAAATAGAAAATAGGAATGGGGTTTGACCACAGAAACATTTTGCTATAATTGATAATATGTTTAAACTTGGCGTCCAACAAGGTCTTAAACGGGAATTTTGGGGCCGAAAACGCATGTTTAAGAGAACGGTATGGGCAAAGGGCAATGACATGTGACCGTGAAACGTAATCGGTGATCAGGGTTTATTTCAACGCAATGGCCTTCTCAGGGCACATTTCCTGACAGCAAAAACAGGTAATGCACGTGTCCGCATCCACTTTGGGTATATCCTCATCCATGAAAAGGGCCGACACCGGGCACTGATCAATACAGGTGCCACAGGCAGTGCACAACTCCGGATCAGCCTGGGGCCGCAACAGGGTTCGATCGAGTATCATTCCCTGCATAGCCTCATTGTGCATAATGGCTTCCCCGCCCAGGGGCGGTATTTTGAAATCAGGCAGTGGCTTCAGTTCCCCGAGTATTTCAATATTTTTGAGATCATAGTCCCCTAAGCCCGCTTCGTTTGCCTTCTGAAGGAATCGCAGCAGACCCGGTTCACATCCCATCAGCGTCGCAATCACCGCATCCAGAGCTACGCCATTGTCGGAAGCCAAAATCAGACCGATGTCTCTGAGATCCGGTGACGCCGGGCCGTTGCCTTCCATGCCAACCACGGCATCCACAATAAAAAGGTCGGGGACCCGGAGTTGAAAGACATCCACAAGCATTTCATGGAAACGCCGGGGAGTCCCTGCAATCTTGTGCAAGTTGGCCTTCTGTGCACCCGGTAAAAATCCGTAACTGTTTTTGATGGCACCGGTGACAACCGTGAGTCCGTGGGTTTTGAATTTCGGAAGACTAATGATGATATCGGCATCCACCACAGCTTTGGAGAGACTCACCCAAGGTAAAAAATCGGGATTGAAATCGACCTTCACGGAATCATTCCCGATATTCTGGTAATGACCGCAGGCTGCGTCCATCAACCCTGTTTTTTCAAAACTCTCCTCGTTTGCGCCATAGCTGATCAGTCCGGGATTGTCTCCCACAACGATGGACGCAGGGTCCATGGTTTCGATTTTTTCCACCACAGCTTTCAGTACGGCAGGATGCGTAACGATGCCTTCATTCCAATGGGAAGACCGAAGAACATTCGGTTTTATTAATACCCGTTTATTCTTTACTTTCAATGGAAAGTGTTCAAAAGCCCTGTCCACGGCCTGACGGACATTCTCGTAGCTGGCAGGATGAATCATTACTTGGGTCATGATGTTAACTCTCTTTTGGTTTTGTTGCAGCGTTTATTCGCCTTGCAAAGACATCTCTTTCCTATACATCGTTTAAAAGCTCAAGTCCAGGACAGCTGCCGAAAAAATCCACCCCCCACCTTCCTAAATACAACTTTTGTTTATAATTCATAGGTTGTCAAACCATGTAAAATTTGATAGCGGATTGATCTTATCCGACAAACGGAGATAAAGAGAAAAAACTCAAGGGTCGCCACAACCCCTTTGACGAACTGAACGGTTTCAACACCCTTATTAAAGGACATAATTTATGAACGAGACAGGATTCAAGAAAGAACTGTCGACCGTGGATCTATTTTGCATGGGCCTCGGTTCATCGATCGGGTGGGGCGTATGGACGCAACAGGCGGACTGGTTTGTAATGTCAGGGCCTGTAGGTACGGCTTTAGGCGTATTGCTGGGCGCACTTATCATTATTCCGCAAGTGTTGACTTACTGCAAGCTCATCAACCTGTTTCCAAAAGAAGGCGGATGTTTTAGATGGTCTCATGAAGCCTTTGGCAGGTTGGCCTCCTTTTTTGCAGGATGGTATCTTCTTATCGCTTACGTGACGATCATCATCCTCAATGTCACGGCTTTTTCTGTTTGGCTGAAAATGCTTATCCCTAACCTGATAGAATATCGATATATTTATTCTGTGGGTGGCTATTCTATTTACCTGGGTTGGGTTGTTGCTGCAACTCTGGTTTGTATATTATTCGTTACCATCAATTGTCGCGGCGTAAAGTTTGCCGGAAAATTTCAAACCGTTGTCGTCATGGGCATTCTAATAGGATTCCTGGGCTTTTTATTGATGGCCTTTATGCGGGGGAACCCGGCATTCATAACCGATCCTTCTCCATTTTCCTTAAAAAATGGCCCTTCGAAGAGCATTATTCTATGGGTTGCAATAGCGCCTTGGGCATTTTGCGGCCTTGAGAGCGTGTCCCAAGGATTTGGGGAAGCAAAAACAGTTAAAGTTTTTAAGGTCTGGATTCCCCTCCTATTTTTTGCCGTTTTCATCTATTCATCTATTGCAATTATCACCGCTATGGCGAAACCTTGGGACCAAATGACCGGGGAATGGCTTGCTACAGCCACCGCCGCAAGGATATTTTCCGGAAAAGCTGGTGTCAGCCTGGTTACTTTCTCGGTTTTTTTCGCCATCGTCTCGGGTATAAATGGATTTCTCGTATCCAGCTCGAGGCTTCTTTTCAGTATGGCAGACCTCGGGCTGGTCCCCAAAATTTTTTCTAGAATTCACCCCAAGTATAAGACGCCTTGCGTGGCAATCCAGGCAATAGGTTTATTCGTAATTATTACAACCTTTTTTGGCAGGGGTATATTGACCTGGTTTATTGATATATCGGCATTTGGCCAGGCATCAGCGTTTGTCTTTGCCGGTCTCAGCCTTTGTAAACTCAGAAATCGCTTCAAACTTTCCCAATGGAATACCCTTTTGGGTTCCCTTAGCGTAATGGCTGGAATTTTTTTCTTGGTCCTGCTGGTAACCTTTAAAATGGCGTTAACAGGCATCATTGCCATCATTGCATATACTATTTTAGGGTTGGTTTGCTTCCAAATTGTAAGTCGGGATAAGAAGATTCGAATCCGGTAGGGATCCCGGTCTTATTTTGTACCTTGAGCGATTTTGACAACAATGGGGACGACCATGATTTTATGCGTTTCAGTTACCGAAGTAGTAGAATAACAGGAAATTCCAATGTTTCATTTGTTTGCCGATCGTCGCCGAAAGAAACTCACCCAGGCGCCTTTCCCTTCCGTGTGGGAGGACATCATCCGCCGTAACGTTGTCCACTACTGCATGCTGGAAGATGCCCAGCGTGATCACCTGCGTGCTCTGATCCAGGTGTTTATCGCCGAAAAAAATTGGGAAGGCGCCGGTGGGCTGGAACTTACCGACGAGATCCGTGTCACCATCTCCGCCCAGGCGTGTCTGCTTCTTCTGGGCCTGCCCCACAACTTTTACAAGAATGTCGAATCCATCATCGTCTATCCCTCTACGGTTGTTCCGCCTCAACGCAATCCGGGTTTCTTTGAAAATACATCCGCACCCGTGGAGCTCGAGCATCCCATTATCGGGCAGGCGTTCCAGCAGGGGCCGGTCATTATTATCTGGGATGCAGCCCTGCGCGGTGGCCGCCATCCCGAGTCCGGTCACAACGTTATTTACCACGAATTCGCCCATAAACTGGACATGCTCGACGGCGCGGCCGACGGTACGCCGCCCCTGCGCGACCGGGCTGAATACCGGGACTGGGTCGTGACCTGTTCGCGTGAATATCTGCGTCTCAAACACGACACCGAAAAGGGCAAGAAATCTTTCCTCAATGCCTACGGTGCGACCAACGAAGCGGAGTTTTTCGCCGTCGCCACAGAGCAATTCTTCGATAAGCCGCGGCGGATGATCGAGCATGCACCGGATCTTTATCGTGTTTTGCAGGAATACTATTGTCAGGATCCCTCCGAACGTGTGTCCCGGAATACCTGCACGGAGGAAAGTCAATAACCACCCCTTTAAGAGGTGGCATGATGGTATCCCTAAAAGGGTCTTTATAAAAATTTATTCACCGCAGAGCCGCAGAGAGCGCAGAGCTTTTGGTTTTTTTTGCTTTTCGCTGAGACGCCGAAAAGCAAAATGACTCAACCCTTCGGGTAATAAAATGCCAGTCTTGGGACCTTGCAACCAAAGAATTGATGGCTTTTGTCGTTTACGCAGCGTAAGCTGCTGAGTGCTTTTCCATTGCCGTCCACTCAACGGCAATGGAAAAATTATTTTTCTCTGCGTTCTCTGTGCCTCGAGCGAAGCTCCCGTCATAACGGGAACAAGCGGGCGGTGAGTATAAACTCACATCCCTGCATAGCAAAGCTGTGAGCTTCAGCTTAGCTGAAGGTTTAATGGATTAATTAAAATCAAGACCCAAAGAGAGGAGGGCGGGAGTGAAGGACATGGCACGGGAGATCAGAAGCATTGTCGACCAAAACTCAAGTCGGCTGGCTCACATGAAACCTGACGAAGTCTCCTCGAAGGAAACTCCGGATAACTGGTCAAAAAAGGAGATCTTGGGCCATCTCATCGACTCGGCCGCGAACAATCACCATCGATTCGTGAGAGCCTGTCACAACGCTGCCGCCGACTTTCCTGCCTACAGTCAAAACGATTGGGTTCGGATTCAGAAGTACAATGAATCTGACTGGGGGGACCTGGTCGAGCTTTGGTCCGCTTACAACCGTCACTTGAGTCATGTTGTTGAACACATACCCCAGGATGCCATATCCTCGTCGTGTAACATTGGCAAAGATCATCCCGTTACGTTAGCGTTTGTCGTAAAGGACTATCTGCGACATTTGCGGCATCACTTGAACGATATACTGCCCAAACAGGCATAACCCGTGCCCGGGTGGAAATGGGGCCAAAAATGCCCATTAGAGAGAAAAGTATGGGTAAAGGGCCAAGAAATGTGACCCGTGGATCGTGATCGGTGATTGAGGGGCCGAGGGCGTGTACCGTTTTCGTGAAGGGCAGACCGGTTAGCGTCGTAAATTTACCCGTAAAAATAGCGTATCAAGACAAAAAAAATATCCAATCGAGGGAGAAGGATGGCATTTGCCCCCCTAAATAATCTTTTAATCAGCGTTGAAAAGATAGGTCCCCGCAACATCAAAAAAGATAGCTTTCCCCTTCGATATGGAAAATACTCGGAGATAAAAACATCGGAATACGAATTCCGGTTTAATTTAAATGGGGAAATTAAGTCCATCCGGGGTCTTAATGTAAACTGGCCCCATCCTGCTGAACAGCTGAAACGAACCGATGGCAATGATTGGGTGTATTATTCGGTGGGTGACAAAAGCAGCGAACATGGCATTATTTCGT
>JAHECI010000120.1 GCA_024641825.1 Desulfobacterales bacterium
CACCGGTGGTCGGGTGCCGGCTTACTTTCATGATGACCACATCGGGTTCATATTTTTGCCCCTGGCGGATCAGACCGTCTAAATTCGCAAGGGTGCAGGGGAGATAAAAGGCCCGTCCCTGATTGGCCGCCTCCCGTACAGGCCCGCTGGAAAAAATTGAATACGTCATGATGCGGTCCTGGAGGCCTTTCTCCACATAGGGTACCGGCCCCTGCAACAGTATGTGAACCATTTTTAAGAACGGCAACCGTTGTGAGCCGGACTTTACCGCGTCGGTCAGCGCCTCGATGGAGGACGTGGGGGTCGCTGCATTGGATCCGATATAACAGGTAATCGCATCCCGGCCGTTGAAGCCGGCGGCAATGATGCCAGCAATGTCGTCGAGCTGGATCGTTTTGGGAGAAAAATTCATAAATGACCTCTTTTAGGACCGATGCCCGGCTGCTCCATACTGGAGATTCTCGATGGGTGAACCTCCCTGCAGTCCTGGAAGGGGGGCTTTCCGCCCCGGATAAACAGAAAATACGATGATACTTCGCCGTCTTCGTTACCTGTCCGCCGGTCAAGACTTTGGCTGGCGGGTCAAGGATTTCCCGAAGACGACCGCGGTCTATCCCGCATTATCAGCGGGATTTCTTGTGTGTCTCGAATCCGGGGCATCCTCGACTTTCGCTCAACCGGGGAATACGTTCAAGTTGTGGTTTTGTTAGGGGCCGCGCCCTTTTTCAGCTTTTTTTCCAGTTCAGCAAAAAGGTCCTTTTGCTTTTTTTCCTGTTCAGCCCGAAACAATTCCGCTTTTTGGGTCATATCTTTTCTTGAACTCTGAAATTTTTTAACGGCGTCCTCGAGGCTGTCCGCCTTTTTCTCCTTGGAGATTTCTTCTATTTTTAAATGGTTTTTTAAAAATAGGCGGGTCCCGAAGGCACCTTCGACGATTTCGATGATCCCTTTATCTTTTAGTTTTTTGCAGATAAAATTGCCTTGCTCCAAAGAAAAAAACAGGGTCTGGCAAATCTCATCGATGGAGGGAGGGGTTGAATTCTTGTGGGTGAGAATCCTTATGGCTGCAGCCACGAGATGTGCATCGGAATAAAAGTCAGAGTTTTGCATAACACGCCTAAAGAGCCGGGACAAAATAACCCGGATTTTCTTTTCCCCTAAAAAAGGTTATGATTTTAGCGCTTAAAGGGCCTTGTGTGTAGAAAAATTTACAGCAATAAAGATATCGGATGTCCTTTCCTTGACATTGAATTATTAGAAGAGTAACATTTATTTTCAAATTGTCAACCCGGAAAAATGGGTTTGAATAGCTGAAATTTACATGCAATTTAAAGTCATTACAGAAATATTCAACATCTTTTACAGGAGAGAAAAATGACCGAAATAATTGATGTCAAAGCAAGGGAAATTCTCGATTCAAGAGGCAATCCTACCGTTGAAGCCGATGTCCATGTTTCCTGCGGTGCCGTCGGCCGTGCGGCAGTCCCATCCGGCGCTTCCACAGGAAAACGTGAAGCCTTGGAGCTTCGCGACAAGCGATCAAAACGGTTTGGCGGCAAAGGCGTTGTCACGGCGGTTAAAAACGTGATCGATAAGATTGCACCGGCTGTTTTTGGAATGGATGCCGCGGATCAAGTGGCATTGGACAACGCCATGATTAAACTGGACGGCACATCCAACAAGTCAAAACTGGGCGCCAATGCAATCCTTAGCGTATCCATGGCAGCTGCCAGAGCGGCTGCACAGGCCTATGGGTTACCGCTTTACAAATATCTCGGCGGCATCAATGCCAGATGTCTCCCCCTTCCCATGATGAATATTATCAATGGCGGCGCCCATGCCGCCAACAATCTGGACATCCAGGAATTTATGATTGTGCCCGTGGGGGCCAAATCCATCACCCAGGCCGTTCAGATGGGAGCCGAAACCTTTCACAGCCTGAAAAAAATCCTCAAAGACAAAGGTCTCAACACGGCTGTGGGGGATGAGGGCGGATTTGCACCCGATTTCAAATCTCATGAAGAAGCCATCCAATTCATCATCGACGCCATTGAATCCGCCGGATACAAACCCGGGACCGATATCGGGCTTGCTTTGGATTGCGCTGCCAGCGAGTTCTACAAAAAAGGAGCGTACATCCTTAATTCGGAAAACAAAAAACTGACCGCCGAAAAACTGATCGACTATTATGAGAATCTCATTGAAAACTATCCCATCCTGAGTATTGAGGACGGGCTTGCGGAACAGGATTGGAAAGGCTGGGCGCTCATGACCGACCGGCTGGAAGGATCCATCCAGATTGTGGGCGATGATATTTTCGTGACCAATCCCAAGATCTTTAAAAAAGGGATCGAAGAAAGCATCGGCAACTCCATCTTGATAAAGCTGAATCAGATCGGGACAGTGACCGAAACCCTCGACACCATTGAGATGGCAAAAAATGCCGGGTACACCACGGTGATATCTCACAGATCGGGTGAAACCGAAGACGACTTTATCTCGGATTTTGTCGTGGGTGTCAACGGCGGCCAGATAAAGACCGGCTCCATGTCCCGCAGTGACCGTATCTCCAAGTATAACCAACTCATGAGGATTGAAGAAGAACTCGGGGATGGGGCCACGTTTTCAGATGAAATACTTTAGGTTTCTTCTACATCAACCCTTGAAAAGGTCGTTGATCCTTTTCTTCGGCCTTGCCCTTTTGATCTGTTGCCATGCCCCGGCACGGGCCTATGTCTTGCCGGGACCTTACATTCTTGAATTGATGACCCAGAATCTCGGCAAGGGCAAACGTCTTTTGGTGACGCAAAAACTGGTTCTGCTCAATGACACCCTGAACAAAAACACCGTTGAACTCAGCGAAACGTTAAAGTATATTTTTCCGGATACGTTTCGTTCGGATATTTTATCAGAAAATATTCAACGAATTCATGTGGTCTCAGGGGGCAGGGCCTTGACGGTCATTGACGGAAAGACTTCGGATGAAGCCGAAAGCCCCTATGATCACTACAAAGATCTTCTCCTTTTCAGATCCCGGGAGATGCTTCAAGAGAGGTTGTCCCATCTGGGTGTGGACCCAAAGGTTTCAAGCCTTGGGCGCTTTCAGGGCAACCCGGTATATGTTCTGGGTGCCCAATATCCGGATGAAACGGTTCCCCAAGTATGGTTGGACAAGAATACCTTCAGACCGCTTCGCTGGATAATTACCAGCCAAACACAGCAGCGCCTGGAAGTTCGATATTTACAGTGGCACATGTTGGAGAATACCTGGTATCCAACGCGTTTCGAGTTTATCGCCGATGGGAATTTGGTCCGGGAAATCCATGTGGAAAATATCCAGGTGAACCCGTCCTTTGAAAAAAACCTTTTTAACATCGAACATCTTAACTCACGCTATCCCCGGGCTGAATCCACAGCGCCAACGGGTCAAGACAAGAAAGAATCGACCAACGAAATTCAAAAAACCATTGAGGATTTCAAAAAAATATACAAATAATAATCTAAATCCCAAATTCGAAACCGAGGCACTGAATGGATAATAAAACAAAATATATATTTGTGACAGGGGGCGTACTTTCATCTCTGGGCAAAGGACTTGCGTCCGCGGCCATCGGAGCACTGCTTGAAAGCCGCGGGCTTACCGTAACCTTACAGAAACTCGATCCTTACATTAATGTGGATCCCGGAACCATGAACCCGTTTCAACACGGAGAGGTCTATGTAACGGATGACGGTGCAGAAACCGATCTGGATCTCGGGCACTATGAAAGATTTACCCACGCCAGATTGAGCCGTGACAACAACTTTACCACCGGGAAAATATACGATTCGGTCATCACCAAGGAGCGTCGGGGAGACTATCTGGGCGGTACGGTTCAGGTGATTCCCCACATTACCGATGAAATTAAAAGATGTATCAAACTTGTTGCCGGTTCAGTTGACGTCGTCATCGTCGAAATCGGCGGAACGGTGGGAGATATAGAAAGCCTTCCTTTTCTGGAAGCCATCCGGCAATTCAGGACGGATGTCGGCAAGGAAAATGCCCTGTATATCCATCTCACCCTTGTTCCATATATCGACACCGCCGGAGAAGTTAAGACCAAACCGACCCAACACAGCGTAAAGGAGCTCCGCAGTATCGGTATTCAGCCGGACATTCTCCTCTGTCGCACCAAAAAATACCTCCCCAAAGAAATCAAGGCAAAAATAGCCCTATTTTGCAATGTCACCGTAGATGAGGTGATTACCGCTAAAGACGTGGAGTGTATTTATGAAGTTCCACTGGTGTTCCTCAAGGAACGCCTGGACGAAAAAATTGTGGAAAAGCTTAACATCTGGACACGGGCGCCCCTCCTCGACGACTGGAAGGAAATTGTCCGGCGGCTCAAAGAGCCTAAATCTTCAGTGACCATTGCAATTGTCGGCAAATATGTCGACTTGACCGAATCCTACAAAAGCTTGAACGAAGCGCTCCGTCACGGCGGAATTCCCAATGATTGCCGGGTAAACCTCAAATTTGTCGATTCAGAGAAGATCGAGGAAAACAATTGCGGACAGATGATCGAGGATGTGGACGGCATACTGGTCCCCGGCGGATTTGGATCCCGGGGGACTGAAGGAAAGATTTGCGCCGCAAAATATGCCCGGGAAGAAAAGATTCCCTATTTTGGTATTTGCCTCGGCATGCAGATTGCGGTCATCGAATTCGCACGGAACGTCGCAGGCATGAACGGCGCCCATAGCCAGGAGTTTGATAAAAACACACCGTATCCGGTGATATACCTGATGACGGAATGGTATGACGATAAGACCGGAACCGTCCAGCGGCGGGATATCACTTCGGACAAGGGGGGAACCATGCGCCTGGGTGCTTACCCCTGCAATATTAAAAACGATACGGTGGCCTATACTGCATACGGCGTTTCAAAAATTTCAGAACGTCACCGCCACAGATATGAGTTCAACAATGCGTATATGGACCGACTCGAGGACGGCGGCCTGGTTGTCAGTGGAACGTCACCGGACGGCGAGCTGGTTGAAATGGTGGAGATCAAAGACCATCCATGGTTTCTCGGCTGTCAGTTCCATCCGGAGTTCAAATCACGGCCCATGGATCCCCATCCCCTGTTCAAAGCGTTCATCCGGGCATCGTTGGCGTATTCAAACATCCGCTCTTGATTGGATGGTTATGGGGCATGACGTCTTGGCCCGGTGTGATTGCCCGTCAGACGGCCAAATCCCGATTCATGCTTCCCTGGCGATACCCTTCGAGATCTAACGCCACATGGAAAAAACCGATTTTCCTCAATTTCTCTACAATGACGGATCGTATTTCCGGGTCGAGGAATTTTTGGACATCTCCGGTATCGACTTCTATCCGGGCGACGTTCCCGTGCTTTCGAACGCGACAGCCCGTAAAACCGTAGCCCCATAAAACCTGTTCCGCCTGTTCCACCATGTTAAGGTCTTTGGGGGTTATGGGAGTTCCGTAGGGAATTCTTGTGGCAAGGCATGCCATGGACGGTGTGTTCCAGGTGCTCAGGTTCATCTGCTTTGAAAGCATGCGAATATCGTTCTTGGTGAGTCCTGCATCCACCAGCGGCGCTGCGATGCCCATCTCTCGGGCAGCGGCAAACCCGGGACGGAAATCATCGAAATCATCCAGGTTGGCCCCATGGGCGACGTGCGCAATCCCTCTGTCGCCGGCAATTTTTAACAAATCCTCGCAGAGATATTTCTTGCAGAAATAACACCGATCTTTGGTGTTGGACCTAAATTCGCGCCGGCGCATTTCCCTGGAATGTATAACGATATGCTCAACGCCCAGTTGTCGTGCGAAGGTTGTTGCCGATCGTCTTTCCCATTCTGAATGAACCGGCGAACTTGCGGTGACGGCAACCAGATTCTTTTTCAATGCTTCCTGTGCCATGGCCAGGAGAAAAGAACTGTCAACGCCACCGGAGTATGCGACGACCAAGGCACCATATTTTTCTAAAATCGAAAACAGGTGATCTCTTTTTTTTGTTAAGGGATTCTTGTTCATGATAAAAAAATGTTTACAAAACTTATGTATTCATATATACACATTTTTCTTAATATAAATTATTATATTACAATATACACTCTCACCCACAATTTCAAAGAGGTTTTTTTATGGGAAAGAACAGCCTGCTTAAATCGACCTCCAAAGGCAAGAAAAAACCCGCCGCAAAAAAAAAGGCGGCCGCTAAGGCCAAAGCAAGACCCAAAGCCAAAGCTCTCCCCAAGGCCAAAAAGGCACCCGCAGCTAAAACGCAAAAAGCCGCTCCTAAAACACCCAAGAAGGTTTCAGTGAAAGATCTCATGATGAAAAAGTTCGATGTCTGGAAACCTGAAACCCTCTTTACCGTGAGTCCGGATAAAACCGATTCAAAGGATTTTGCTGCACCGCCTTTTTTCTCGGGCTCCGAAGAAGATACCCGTCGGATCAAAGAACTCCTGCTGAAAAATTTTGATCTGGCGGAAATCAAGGCCGCTGGCGAAAAAGCCGCCGCTGAAAAAGCCGCCGCTGAAAAGGCCGCTGCTGAAAAGGTCGCTGCTGAAAAGGCCGCTGCTGAAAAGGCCGCCGCTGAAAAGGCCGCCGCTGAAAAGGCCGCTGAACCTGAAGTGTCTGTATCATACGAGCCTCCCGATAGTGGCGACACCACCACCGAAGATCCCATGGAAAAAGCCATGAAATATCTGGCCGCCGCCTTCGCGGTTCTCATGGCCCTGGTTATCGGAACCAGCATGATAAACAAAAATAAATTTTACCTTCATGCCACCGACGGTGCCCTTGAAATCTGGCAAGGAAGATTCGCCCCCATGGGCGAGGCATGTCTGATATCTCTCCCTGGCGTTCAAGCCCCTGAAACAATAAAAGATATTTACTCAGAATCAGAGGCCTTCCCCCTTATTTTTAATTTTTATGTGGATAAGGCAGATACCCTTTTGGCGGTTCCGGGGTTGCCGGATTTTGAAGGAATTAAACGGTATTTAAACAAGGCGCTGGCCTATGCCACAACACCGGCCGCCAACGAAGCTGTTTTTGGCCGTCTTAACAACATCGAACTGATGATTCTTCTATACAAAGCGGATGTATCCGCCAGCAAACCCACCCTTTCGGATCTTAATCAAGCCAAAGGATATCTTTCCCAAGCGGAAAGACTGGACATCGATGACCTTAAAATCGATTTGATCCATCAAAAAATGAAAGCCGTGGATCAACAGATGGCGGCCCTGAAGGCAAAACAGGCGGCGAAAAAATCTCCGGCAACGCCTTCTAAATAGAGAGTTCATCCTTCATCACGATTAAACAAAGCGGACGACGGTGGATAAAAACCGGTTGTCCGCTTTTTCTTTTCTCCAAAACTCTGCAGGCCATCGCTTTTCGATTCTGATATTCAAAATGTGGAGAGAAGTGGCGCCGGTTTCTTTCTATTTCCGCCGATGCCTTTTCACTTGACTCAAAAACCTGAATCTCTTATGTTTATGTTTCAACAATATTTATCCTTTAAAAACATTTAGTTAACTCAAATAATCCATGGGTGACGTTCATACAATAAACGATTGTAATCATGACCATTAAACGCGTCCTCATTTTCGCCCCCATACTTCTCATTATGGTCTTGTTGCAGTCGTATTTCTGGGTGCCGACCTACGAACAGCAAACCAGGGGCAATCCCGCACGTCTTGCTGAATACATTGACGGATCCATCGGTGATGCCAGCCTCCTCAACCCCATTCTTTCAGCGGATTCCGCCAGCAGCAGCATCGAAGGTCTCGTTTTCGAAGGTCTTATCGATCGGGATGAGCAATTGCGTTTTAGGGGACGGCTGGCCAAATCCTGGGAGGTTTTTGAAGAAGCTTTTTTTTATGTCAACCCATCGGTATCCATACCCGGTCTGGGCAAGGCAGACCCTCAAACACTGGCGGGCTTTGTGAGAAACGCGCAAAAAAAAAATCATGCAACCGATCCGGGGCTTAAAGATTCTCTAAAGCGCATCACTGAAATTTCCGTGCTTCCTCCCAGAACCTTTTCGGTAATCCGGCCCTTCAAAAATCCGGATACCGACACGGAAGAAACCCTAGAAATTCGCGTTGCAGCACCTGCCAGAATCAAACTGGTTCTCAACGGCGTCGACCAGGATCTTTTTAAAAACCTGTCCCATCTTCTGGGTAAAGATTACTTTGAGTCCTTTTACGGCAAAGATTACTTGAGCTCTCCGTCTCAGTCCGGCAAAGAAAAATTGGCGGCATACGCCGAGGAACTGTTGCCGGCCACGGAACACAATCCGATCCTGCTGTTTCATCTGCGGCCCGGGGTAATGTTTCATGACGGCCAAAGGGTCGAAGCCGCTGATGTCAAATTTACCTATGAAGCCATCATGAATCCCAAAAATCTTTCGCCTCGCATTTCAGATTATGAGCCGGTTAAACGGGTCCAAGTTATGGACCCGCTCACCATAGAAATCGTTTACAAGCGGCTCTATTCTCCGGCCATGGGCACCTGGAGCATGGGAATCCTCCCAGAACATCTGCTGAATTCAAAAGCCCTTGAAAAAGAATCCTTGCGCCGGGGAAAAGACCCGAAAACTTTTTCCATGCGCCAGAGCACCTTCAACCGGCATCCCGTCGGGTCCGGACCTTTCAAGTTCC
>JAHECI010000121.1 GCA_024641825.1 Desulfobacterales bacterium
TCTGGCGGCGGCGGCGGCAGGCCATCTTTTGGGTTTAACAGCCGTTGAAATCAAGAACGGACTTGAAGCCTTCAAACCGGTTCAAGGTAGGATGAACATCCATAAAACCGGTAAAGGAATCCATATCATCGACGATACGTACAATGCCAATCCGGGGTCAATGCAGGCTGCCATAATCACTCTTGTGTCATTGAAGGGAAAGAACAAAGGATTTCTGATTGCCGGTGATATGCTTGAACTGGGAGAACACTCGGCGCCCATGCATCGAGAGATAGGCACCATTGCCGCCAGGGCGAATATCGCTGGCCTTTATGTCACCGGAAAATTCGCTGAAGATGTTGCGGCAGGAGCTTTGGCAGAACATATGAATCCGGATGATATTTTAAAAGGCACCCGGGAAGAGATCATAGAGGCTGTTACAGACCGGCTCGATGCCGGCGACTGGGTCCTGGTAAAGGGGTCCAGGGGGATGGCCATGGAAAAAGTTGTCCAAGGGTTGTTGGAATGGGCTGATACCTGAACTTTGAGCAAGCCGGAGGTTTTCGTTACCTGCGGTATGACGCCTACGGCGTCTGTGTTATTAAGGGTTCGCAATAGTTCACTATGGCTTCACCCTTAAGTGCCCCCGCAAGCGGGATTTCGCTATGCTCAACTTGCAGATGAAAGCCTCCAACTCGCGCAAAGCTCAGGTGATAATTAACATTGATATAAAATTTAATCACACTTGAAGCTCTGGCTAAATCGGCTTTTTAGGAAGATTTTAACTGCAACCGGAAGAGTAAAACAAAAGCATGCTGTATCATTTACTATATCCGCTTCATACGACGATTTCGGTTTTTAATGTATTCCGATACATTACGTTTAGGACCATTTATGCCAGTCTGACGGCTTTTTTAATCTGTTTTTTCCTGGGACCATGGGTGATTCGAAAACTGAGCTACATGCAGATCGGTCAATATGTCAGAGATGACGGTCCACAGACACACCTTAAAAAGGCCGGAACACCGACCATGGGTGGAACGTTGATCATTTTTTCGATTACGGTTTCCACACTGCTGTGGGCCAATTTGACCAATTATTTTGTGTGGATCGTACTTTTTGTGACTCTTGGCTTCGGAGGTATCGGTTTTATTGACGACTATCTCATGCAGATCAAAAAGCAGAGCAAGGGACTGACTGTTCGAAAAAAAATTCTGCTTCAGACGATTTTGGCGATGGTTGCAGGGATTATGGTCTATGTGAGTCCGGACTTTTCCACTCGCATAACGATTCCGTTTTTTAAAAACATTTCACCTGATCCGGGGTGGGGATATGTCCTGTTCGCTGCATTGGTCATTATCGGTACGTCGAATGCAGTCAATATCACCGACGGGCTGGATGGTCTTGCCATCGGACCGTTTATTATTGCTTCAGCTACATACATGGTTTTTGCATATGTGGCCGGACACGTTAAGATCGCCAATTATTTGCAGATCAATTATGTGGCGGGAAGCGGAGAGATTGCAATTTTCTGTGGCGCCATGGCCGGTTCAGGTTTGGGGTTTTTGTGGTTTAATTCGTATCCTGCACAAATTTTTATGGGAGATGTGGGTTCCCTGTCGCTGGGCGCAGCCATAGGCACTGTGGCGGTGATCACCAAACAGGAGATACTTTTGGCGCTGGTGGGCGGGCTATTTGTCATTGAAACGCTGTCCGTTATTTTTCAGGTCGGTTTTTTTAAAATGACAAATGGTCGCAGAATCTTCCGAATGGCTCCCCTTCATCACCACTTTGAACTCAAAGGATGGTCGGAGCCCAAAGTTATTGTTCGATTCTGGATCATCGCAATTGCACTGGCGTTGATTTCCATGAGTACGCTGAAATTAAGATAAAGGAAGTGAGGTAATAGGTAATGGGTTAAGGAGTAAAAGTAAAATTAAAGTGTAAACCCATAACCCATGACCTTTTATCGGGAAGATTATATGGATCTTCATCAAAAAAACATTCTGATCGTAGGTCTTGGCATATCCGGTATGGCCGCAGCGCGATTCGCCAAAAACAATGGAGGGATCGTGACGATAACCGATATTGCCGAAGAAGACGACCTGGCCGGCTATTTACAGGAGGTGCGTAAAATAGATGTTAGGACCGAACTGGGAGGTCATAACACAGAGACTTTTGAGAGCGCTGATTTTATCATTGTGAGTCCCGGGGTTCCCCATACCATTTTGCCCATTGAACGGGCCCAAAAAAAAGGTATTCCTGTATTAGGGGAAATAGAGCTTGCTTCACGATATATTCGGGAACCTATTATCGCTATATCCGGTACCAACGGTAAAACAACAACAACACGGCTTTTGGGTAATATGCTCGAAAGCTCCGGGTTTAAGGTTTTTGTGGGTGGGAATATCGGCAACCCATTGATCGATTATGCCGGAGGAGAGAAAACCGCCGACATTGTTGTGGCTGAAGTCAGCAGTTTTCAGCTCGACACCATCGATACGTTCAGACCCCGGGTCAGTGTCCTTTTGAACATCAGTGCGGATCATCTTGATCGATATCCGGATTTTTATTCTTATGCAATGTCCAAGAGTCGTATTTTTAAAAACCAGGCCGAAGGTGATACAGCAGTGATAAATGGTTCTGATCCATTTATTTCCTTAATCAGCCAAACGCTTAGAACCCGTATATTGCCATTTTATCATGAGGATAATCTTAATACTAAAAACCGGGAATATGCCGTCATCAGTAGAAGAAATGGACAAAGTGAAACGATGATCAATATTTTTACAAAAGAAAACCCCAAAGGTTTTCTCGATCTTTCGCAGGTAGATCTTTTGGGACGGCACAATATGGAAAATGTCGCGGCAGCGGCCTTGGCAGCTCTGGCCGCCGGCGGGACCATAGAAGGAATTCAATCCGCATTAAATGATTTTAAAGGGCTTCCCCATCGTCTGGAATTTGTCAAAACTATCAACGGTGTTCACTTTTACGATGATTCAAAGGGAACAAACATCGATGCAGTGGTCAGAGCGCTTGAAGTTTTCGATAAACCGGTGGTTCTTATTATGGGCGGGCGTGATAAAGGCGGAGACTTTGGACAACTGCGAGAGATGGTGAAGCAACATGTGAAAAAACTGATCGTTATGGGTGAAGCAGGAAATGTCATAAAATCGGTTCTTGGAGATTCATGCCAGGAAGGCGCCCAAAATGCATCTGCAATGGAGAATGCGGTAAGTTTAGCTTATCTGGCGGCATCACCTGGAGATGTGGTGCTATTATCTCCCGGTTGTTCCAGTTTTGACATGTACCAAAGTTATGCAGAGCGGGGGGAAGTATTTTGTAAAGCGGTTGAAGATCTTGAGAACCCAGATCGGAATATAATGCATGACCAGTGACAAACAAAAAAAACAAAATGTTCGCAAGCAGCCTCTGCAATACGATATCGCGCTGTTATTTCCGGTATTGTTCCTGGTGGGAATCGGTATTGTCATGGTCTACAGCGCGAGTTCGGCATTGGCCCTGAACAAGTTCGGATCGAGCTATTATTTTTTAAAAAAACAATCCATTTTTGCATTGTTGGGTATTGTTGTACTGGTCATCAGTTGCCATGTTCCATATCATATTTTTCGTTCTTTGACATATCCATTGCTTATTCTGGCCGTTATACTTCTTTTTGTGATTCTTATTTCCGGATTCGGATATTCGGCAGGTGGGGCAAAACGGTGGTTTCGCATTGCCGGCTTTACGTTTCAGCCCTCTGAATTTGCCCGTTTTGTGCTGGTTATCTATCTGGCGTATTCAATGAACAAAAAAATGAGTCGAATTAAGGAGTTTAAGGTTGGTTTTTTGCCCCATGTCTTGGTCCTGTGCATGTTTACGGTTCTGATCATGTTACAGCCCGACTTCGGCTCTGTGGTTATTTTTGGTGCCATTACATGGGTCATGCTTTTTGTCGGTGGGGTTCGTATCTCATATCTACTGGGATCTCTGGTCTTGGTCATCCCCATCATCTACTCTTTAATGGTCAGTGCCGATTATCGAATAGAACGCATCATGTCCTTTATGAATCCGTGGCAATATTCGGCGGACAAAGGCTACCAGGTCGTCCATTCTCTATTGGCCTTCGGTACAGGAGGAATATGGGGCACCGGCATCGGCAAGGGCTATCAGAAACTGTTTTATCTCCCTGAACCTCACACCGATTTTATATTTTCGGTCGTTGGAGAGGAACTCGGTCTTATAGGGGTTTTGATTATTCTGGGACTTTATACCGTGATTTTGTGGAGGGGGATATCCATTGCCAGAAACAGTGAAGATACTTTCGGATCACTTGTGGCCATCGGCTTAACAACGGCAATAGGTCTACAGATTTGCGTCAACATGGGAGTCGCTTTAGGACTCCTTCCGACCAAAGGGCTTACGCTGCCATTTTTAAGTTATGGCGGCACATCCCTTCTGATGAATATGGTGTCCATCGGGGTACTCATGAACATCAGTGCAATGAAAAAGGTTCGCAATCGAGTGACCAGTGACCAGTGACGAGTGACCAGTGACAGATAGCAAGCGGCAGTTATGGATCAAGACGATAAAAAAAAGGGGGCAAAAAAAAAGGTTCGCCAGTTGCAAAATGCTACAAGAGCCCTTCGGGTCGTCATTGCAGGAGGGGGCACCGGCGGCCATCTTTTTCCGGGAATTGCCATTGCTCAGGAATTCCTGGCAAAAAATGCTGAAAGCGGTGTCTTGTTTGTGGGTACCGGGAAACCGTTTGAAACTTCTATTTTGTCGGAGACCGGTTTTGCCCATAAGCGCATTACAGCCGAGGGTTTCAAGGGTCGAGGGGTTTGGAATCAGCTTGTCTCGATCTTGAAAGTACCCAAAGGGATCATTGAATCGATTTCGATCCTTAAAGACTTTAAACCGCATATCGTAATCGGCGTCGGCGGATATTCCGCAGGGCCTTTGGTCATTGGCGCTCGGCTTTTGGGGATTAAAATTGTTTTGCACGAGCAGAATATTCTGCCGGGGATCACCAATCGAATTCTTTCGCGCTTTGCAGAACGGATATATGTTTCGTTTGAAGAAACGACAATGGGCATGACACTTAATAAAATCCGGTTTACCGGAAATCCGATAAGAACAGAAATCGTTCAATGCGCAGAAACGTTAAGAAATACAAATATCAAGGCGTCAAAAAAAGAGAAAAAATTCACAATTCTGATACTGGGCGGAAGCCAGGGAGCTCACAGGATAAATATGACGATTTTGGAGGCCCTTGACCATCTTGAAAATAGAGAAAAGATATTCTTTGTGCATCAAACCGGCGCAAAGGATGAAACACAGGTTAAGCAAAAGTATAACGGACATGGCATTGAAAACGATACGCGGGCATTTTTTAAGGACATGGCCCGTCAGTATCAAAACGCCGATCTCATTATATGCCGTGCAGGGGCAACCACTGTGGCGGAAATCAAAGCCATTGGCAAGGGGGTTATCTTTGTTCCGTTTCCTTTTGCTGCAGATAACCATCAGGTACTAAACGCCCGATCTCTGGAAAAGGCAGGGGCTGCCGAGATGATTCTTGAAAAAGATCTCAGCGGCAAAATCCTTGCAGAACGAATCAATTATTATGTTCAAGAGCCGGAAGCTCTGCAACAAATGGTGTTACGGTCCAGAGAGCTTGGACGTGTCGATGCGGCAGCGATGATTGTCGATGATTGTTATGATCTAATTTCTAAGTGAAAAATTTGTGCACTTCATGGCAAAGGGACCTAAAATTAGAAAGTGTGAAGTGCCTAAAGTGATCTAAAATGCCTAAAGTTGTGGAATTCTGTTAATTTAATATGAACAGCCGGAGCGCAGCGACACCTTAACTTTAGCTCACTTGTAACTTTTAAGGCTTGTCCGGATCAGGTTAGTAAAACCAATAAAACTAATTGGACTAAACGAATGTTTCTCAAAAAATACCATATTCACTTTGTGGGAATCGGCGGTATCGGAATGAGCGGAATTGCCGAACTTTTGCTCAATCTCGGTTATAAAGTGTCTGGATCCGACATCAGTTCTTCAGACATTACCCGGCGTCTGGAAAGCCTTGGCGGTATCATATTTAACGGTCATTCCGAAGCACAGATTCTCGGGGCTGATGTTGTTGTCATATCATCAGCCGTGGGCCCAAAAAATCCTGAAGTTGTTGCAGCAGGCAGAGCATCAATCCCGGTCATACCCAGAGCGGAGATGCTGGCGGAACTAATGCGTTTAAAATACAGCGTGGCCATTGCCGGTGCACACGGTAAAACATCCACCACGTCGATTGTCGCCGCTGTGCTGGGGAAAGGAGGACTCGATCCTACTATCGTTATTGGTGGGAAACTCAAGAGCATCGATTCCAATGCATTGCTTGGAGGAGGGGATTTCATCGTTGCCGAGGCAGACGAAAGTGACGGTTCTTTTCTGAAAATATCTCCGACCATCGCTGTAGTAACCAATATTGATCGAGAGCATCTCGATTTTTATCGGGATCTGGACCACATCAAGGACGTTTTTTTGAGCTTTATTGAAAAAATACCGTTCTATGGTCTGGCGGTTCTTTGTCTGGACAATGAGCCCATCCAGTCGCTGATTCCGAAAGTTCATAAACGCTTTACTACCTATGGAATGAGTACACAGGCAGATTTTAAGGCAAGAGACGTGGTTTTTGAAGGGTTAAAAAGCAGGTTTAAAGTGGATCATCTTGGAACCTCTTTGGGAGAGATCACCTTAAATCTTCCGGGCATCCATAATGTCTATAACGCTCTGGCTAGCATCGCTGTGGGCATTGAACTCGATATACCCTTTGATGTGATAAAATCTGCGCTTCAAACTGTGGAAGGCGTTCAACGGCGACTGGAAATTAAGGGAGAAAAAAAGGAGATTACGGTAGTTGATGATTACGGCCATCATCCCACGGAAATTAAGGCCACGCTTTCTGCCGCAAGAGAAAGCTGGCCGGACAGGCGGATTGTGGTGGTGTTCCAGCCACACCGCTATACCAGAACCCAGGCGCTGTTTGAAGACTTTACCCGTGCGTTCTACGAGTCGGATCTTCTCGTTGTTCTTCCCATTTATGCCGCAGGAGAAGAAAAAATAGACGGTGTCGAAGGGTTTGCCTTGTTTGAAGAAATTCAGCGCCATGGGCATAAGGATGTCGTCTATGCGGAAAGTCTTGAAACAGCGGTTTCGCATCTGAAAACAATTTTAGCGTCGAATGATATTCTCCTTACACTGGGAGCAGGAGATGTTTGGAAAGTTGGCGAAATGCTGCTGAAAGAGTTTTGAAAGGACATAAAGATTGTGGCGCTTGACTCGGATTCAATCAAATGGCTTAAAAGCCGTTTTAAACATAATATCAAATTTGGTGAACCGATGTCCAGGCACACATCGTTGCGCGTCGGCGGACCAGCCGAAGCTTTTGTAACACCTGAAAATGTTGAAGATTTAGAAACGCTGGTCAAATGGTCGTGGGAGAGAGGACTTTCTTACCTGATCATCGGCAAGGGGACCAATCTTCTGGTCAAGGACAACGGCATCCATGGCATTGCCATTGCGTTGACAAAGTGCCTGAAAAAAATTGATCAGATCGATACGAATACCGACGGGGTGATGGTTAGGGCCATGGCTGGCGTAAACCTGAAAAGCCTTTGTTCCTATGCTCTGAAACAGGGTCTTGAAGGCATGAATTTTGCCCTGGGTATTCCCGGAACGGTTGGCGGGGGTATTATAATGAATGCCGGAACGTCTCATGGTTCCATGGAAAATGTACTTCAATCCATAGATGTTCTTTTGCCCACAGGCGATACACGCAGAATAAAAAAAGAAGCGCTCAATTTTGAATATCGGAAGGTTTCATGGCGCCCGGAGTTGACAGATGGTCATCGCGATCAAACGGTTATTTTGGACGGCCGGTTCTGTTTTTATCCTTCGGATCCCGAAGCACTCAAAAGAACGGCTCGAGAAATTATAAGAACACGAAAAAAAAGGCAGCCCATTGGTTGGCCGAGTGCAGGATGTTTCTTTAAAAATCCGGCATCCGGAGAAACCGCCGGCCGGCTTATTGAGATGGCCGGCCTGAAGGGAAAATCCGTCGGAGGTGCAGAAATTTCATCAAAACATGCCAACTTTTTTATCAACCGGAACAACGCATCAGCCGCCGACTTCCTGGCGCTGATGGATTTAGCCGAGAAGGTTGTATTAAAAAAGTTCAATGTTCATCTGGAAAGAGAGGTTAAGATTGTTGGGGCGTAAACGCATGCGAAAAAACTATTACAAAAACAGCGGCGCCGGAAAGCGCAATAGGATATTAAAGCGCTTTGTATTCGGTTTAAAACTAACGGTCGTTGGAACAGCGTTGGTGTTTGTCAGCCTGTTTTTTGTTTTTAGTTACGATTTTTTAACCCAGTGCGATTATTTCAAGGCTAAAGGATTGGTCGTTATCGGCACGCATCGACTTACACAAGACCAGGTTTTGCAACAGGCGAATGTCGCCAGCGGCGTCAATATATTTTCAGTTAATCTCTCTAAGGTTCGAAAGCGACTGCTTGCGCATTCATGGATTGAAGATGCAGAAGTCCGCAGAGAACTTCCTTCGGGAATCAATATCAGAATAAAG
>JAHECI010000122.1 GCA_024641825.1 Desulfobacterales bacterium
CCAAAGGTCTTTTGATTGTACCGAGCATGCTGAAAGCCGGATTTTATGTGGGGGGATCCGGGGGCAGCGGTGTTCTCATTGTTAAAGATGCAAAAACAGGGCAATGGAGCCAACCGGCGTTTTACACCTTAGGCTCAGTAAGCTTTGGACTTCAGTTCGGAGGTGAGGCCTCGGAAGTAATCATGATGGTGAGGACCCAAAAGGCTGTGGACAAGTTGCTCACCTCCTCTTTCAAGCTCGGGGGGGATACCTCCATCGCCGTCGGGCCGGTGGGTGCAGGCGCCAAATCGAATGTGGTGGCCGACATTTTTTCCTTTTCGCGATCCAAAGGCGCTTTTGCCGGAATCGCCCTGGACGGCGCTGTCGTTTCGACAAAGGACAAATGGAACAATGCCTACTATGGAAAGGCGGTGACGCCTGTGGATATTCTTGTAACTCGCGATGTCAGCAATCCCAATTCAGCCGAACTCATTAAAGCGGTGACCCAAGCCACAACCGGCATGCATAACGAGCCGATGTCTCATGGAAAAGAGCGTTATTACAAAGTTAGTCAGGGAGACACGTTATATGGGATCGCAAAACACCACGGCATTTCGGTGGATGAATTGTGTCGGCTCAACACCATAACCAAAACCGACCCGATTCACCCGGGTCAAAAACTTTTGGTCGCTCCAAACAACTAGTGGTATGGTAAAAAAGGAAAAGCTTCATTATTTGTATGTGGTGGATACATCCTCTTGTAAATGCATGTATGTGGGAGATGGGCAGGACTATCAGCGTTTACAACAGATGATTAAAGAACATCAAATGGAAGAGAAATTGGCTACAACCCGATTTTCTGACCCGGCGATGTTGGAAGACGAGGCGCTTTATCCCGACAGCACATGGGGGGAGCCGCTCCGATGAATTTTATTTCAATTAACGAAAAGCGGAGATTTTTATCAGAAATCATTGAAAGTACATCTTGTTAAAACAACAATCAGAAGTTGGTTCGTTCTGATTACAGATAAAGAAACAACCTTTATTCATGGATACGGTAAAGATTAAGAAAATTTCTGGAAGGCGGAAGATATTTTGTCCTGTATGCGAAAAGTGGGTCAGCTTAAGCTTATTTAAAAAACAGGATAATACTCATGTTTGCCCTTTTTGCTGCTTTGTTATCGACCAAGATGAACAAAAATGGCAATTTGTTTGAAAAAACCTGTGTTTTCTTTCCAGAACAACAACCCAGGAAACAACCTTCAAAGGAGGAAAACCATGCTACTTAAAAAGAAGTGCCTTTATCTGTTTGTTGCTGCCAGTTTGTTATTTTTCATTCCACCAGCATTGGCTGAAGACACACCATGGGAAAAATTCAGCCTGGATCTTGGGTATTTTATTTCAAATACTCAGACCGACGTTCGCCTTGGTTCAGGATTGGGCGTTTCTATCGACGTTGAAGACCTCCTTGGATTGGACAGCACAAATTCGGTATTTAGAGTGGGTGCCGCATGGCGCTTTACGGACAATCGCCGACACAGGCTTGATCTCCAATGGTTCTCATTTCGTCGTGACGGCTCCAGAACGATTGGAGAAGATATCCACTATAAGGATGAGGATGGCAATGATCAAGTCATCGAGGCTGGTACTTACGTAGAAAGCTATTTTGACTTTGATATTTATCAGGCTGCTTACAGTTATTCATTTTTCCAAGATGATCGGATCGATCTTGCTGGCTCGCTGGGGTTGTATGTAATGCCTATTGACATTGGATTGAGCGCCAGCGGGCTTCTTAATGTCGGTAGGTCAGAAAGATTTACTGCCCCGCTACCTACCCTTGGATTACGGGCAGATTTTGCGATTACCCCCAAATGGTTTTTCAGATCTGGTTTGCAGGCATTCTATCTGGAGCTTGGTGAATTCAACGGTTCGATCATAGATGTAAACGTTGCTCTTGAGTATCTTCCCTGGAAACATTTTGGATTTGGTCTTGGCTTCGATTCACTGAATGTTCATATTGAAGCAGATGGAGAAGATTATCCGGGGATCGATTTCAAAGGCGAGGTTAATTTTCATTATACGGGCCTATTGCTTTATGCAAAGCTGTATTTTTAGAAATTTAACAATTAGTTGAGCAGGTTTGGCTACGTCACGATTTTTGTTTCTCAATAATAGGTGTCATATACGCCAACAGCTCGACTGGTTGTTACTCCAACTTTGGCTATCTGCCATAAACAACAGATTTTTGAGATCCTAAATTATTTTTGATATCGTTTTTTAAAAAGGGCAAGTCCCATTCATGGTGGTTGTCTTTTTGTTTTTTACTGGAAACTATCCGGTATATGTAATCAGTAAAAATTGGATTTAGCTTGTGCTTCTGGCAAGTAAACACAAGTTAAAGCTACCCCAACTTAGTGGATACCTCGAAAAGCCCGAGGTATATGGGCGACAGGAGGTGCAAATTCCATGTTTTCAGATAACGTTCCGATATTTTTCACATCCCTGGTTCAAGGGCTGCGTGAGGATTTTGCTCATCCTATCGGATTAGTGCAGATAGGCGCCATTGGCGTTAATTATCTGATCGCCTGGCTTTTAGCCCGAAAGATTCATCAATACCTTGATAAAGGCATCGAAAAGATTACGGTCCACATGCGATTAATATCGAGCCCGGCCCATTTTGCCATTATGCTAAGTTATGTTTTTTGGCTGTTGCTTGTTTGGTTCTGTCAGGTTCTTTTCAAAGAGTTCACAATACCGGCCAACCTTCTATACATGACCTTCAACCTGGTCATGGCCGTGATAGTCATTCGGGTTGCATCTTTTCAAATAAAGAGTACTTTCTGGTCCCGCTTCGTCTACGTGGTCTGCTTGGCGGTTATATTTTTGCGGATATTCAAATTGTGGACCCCACCGTTAAAGTGCTTGACTTTCTTAAACAATCAAAACGTATCATCAAAATATCCGGCCAATCAGATAATTGTTGGCTTCTAAGAGATCAAAGGTTTTGACAAATCCGGAATTCGTGAGGTAATCTTCAATTTGTCACATCAATGCCATACCCGTTATACGGAATAGATATCTTAGAAATAAAAATGGTTTGATATCCACAGTACGAATTTGATATTTATTAAATTGTTAAAGTCTCCATCATAGCAAGGAATATTCTATGATTCAAAAATAAGGTGTAAAAGGTAAGTGTATGCAGAGAAAAGTCATCTGCTATCTGATATTTCTAATGCTGTCAGCGATTTCTGTTTATGGTGAAAATGCAACGGACTACTTTAACCTTGGTCTTAAAAGTACATCAACCCGTACGAAGATCAAATACTTTTCCAAAGCATTGGAGTTGGCTCCAAACCTGACGGAGGCTTATGAAAAACGAGGGATACTCTATTTTTTTCAGGGAAAATTTGACCATGTTATTCAGGATTTTCAGACTTTTATTGAGCTTTCACCTCCAAAATCCGAAGCCTATCGGATGTTGGGAATGGGTTATCTTAAAAGCGGAGACTACCCATCAGCCATTAAGAATTTCACGCGTGCAATCGAATTAGATTCCAAACAGGCAAGCGCCTATTCCAATCGTGCAGAAGCTCATTTTCTCAGTGGTAATTATGACCTGACTATTTTGGATTCAACCCGGGCCATTGAGCTGGGTGGTGACCCGAGGGCCATTGCAGATGCGTATCGAACAAGAGCCAAGGCCTTTCGGAAGACAGGTAGGACCGAGCTATCGGCCGAGGACATTAGATCTTCATGGCAGATAGATCCTCGTTACGCTTACTATTATAAGGCTCTTTATGGATATGCCAGTCCGGAAGGCATGAGAAAAACAGGGCTTATTGCTGTAATTGGGATCGCCTTTTTGCTGCTTTTTAAATTTAAACTCAAGCCTCCTAAAAAAGACGACTAAAAACATTGTAAAAATTATAACAACTTATCAATCACATATTTTTTTGAGATATCACCATACTGTATAAACAAACGATTACCCTGCCTATGATGCTATTATTTCGTAAATATCCGCACTAAAAAATTTTGTGATATCTATATCCAAGGATTGAGCTGTCAAGTATCGTCCCAGACATCCAGCTCTAAATAGCGTTTAAATTAGCAGCGGGTCCACCCACACTCCCTGTTGGCGCATACCAGACACCCTTCGGCCCGGTGAACGGTCGCCCCGCAATCCGGGCAGATGGTTTTCTTGTCTTTGGGGGCATCAATTCCGTTAAAATAACTGTCCGCATCTTGAATCTGGTTGGCCACTTCCCGGTATACATCCCCATGCTCTAAAGCGACTTCAAGCCCCTTTCCCATGCCGGCCGCACAGCTGTTGACTTCCACATCTTTACCGGAAGATATGGCCTTGGTGCACGCCGGGCAATGAATCGATGCCATGGAGTTGATGATCTTTTCAGGAGATACGCCGGCCCGGAGACAGTAGGACAGCAGTATGCCAAGTGCCTTGGTGTTCGCAGCGCAGCCGCCGCCGACGGTCCGGATGAAGACCTCCACAACACCGTCTTTGTCAAAATGTGGATCCACATAGAGTTTGCCGCAGGCTGTTTTCATCTTCAGGCTGGGACCCGTCGTTGCCCGGGGACGATGCTTAAGTTCCCCCCGGCTCAATCCATCTGCGCCTTCGGTTTCCAACCTTTTCTTTTGGGTGTACAGGGCCTGAACATCCCGTGAGCCGTCTCGATAAAAAGTGATTCCCTTGCACCCCATTTCCCACGCTTTGAAAAACGCTTCGGAGATTTCGGATTTATCCGTGTCGTAGGGTGCATTGATGGTCTTTGAAACGCCGGAATCCACGCCGCCGGCCTGAAACGCCGCCTGAACCCTGATGTGCTCTTCAACGGAAACATCTTTGGTTGCCACAAAGAATTCGGGCAAAATTTCGGTCTCTTTTCTTTCATGCCATTCCCGAACCACATCGGGGACAATGTCGAGGGTCTCACCTTCAAGGCACGCTTTGGTATAGTTGAATGCGAAATTCGGTTCGCAGCCTGACGAGCAACCGGCGATCAAAGAGAGGGTGCCGGTGGGTGCAATGGTCGTCAGGGTGCTGTTGCGTCTTTTCGGGCTGGAAAGGGTGTATGCTTCATAGACCGGCGCAACACCTTTTTCTTTGCCCAACTCCACGGAGGTCTCATGGGCCACACGATAAATTTCAGCCATGATCTCTTTTGCCAGGGTGACGGATGCCTCGGATCCGTAACGGATGTGAAGTTTGATACACATATCGGCAAAGCCCATTATCCCCAAACCGATCTGCCGGGTTTTTAAGGTCATGTCTTCAATTTCCGGAATGGGATAATTGTTGACGGAGATGACCGAGTCGAGGAACCGTACCCCCGTCTTCACTGTTTTGCGCAATTTTTTCCAGTCGACTTCAGCCGTTCCTTCTATCCAATCCCCGGTGATCATCTGTGAAAGATTGATGGATCCAAGGTTACACGAACAGTAGGGTAGAAGCGGCTGCTCTCCACACGGGTTCGTCGCCTCAATCTCACCCATGGGGTGTATAGGATTGTTTCTGTTAATGGTATCCAAGAAAATGATTCCCGGCTCTCCGTTCTTCCAGGCACCGTCGATAATCGTTTCCCATATCTTAGGTGCCGAGACGGTCTTGTACACTTTATTGTTGAAGACCAGATCATAATCTTCGTCATTTTTTACGGCGTTCATAAAGGCATCGGTGATCCCCACCGACAAATTGAAATTTTTCAGCGTCCCTTCCATGGTTTTAGCCGCCACAAAACGTTCAATATCCGGATGATCCACCCGCAATACCCCCATGTTGGCGCCCTCTCGGGTTCCGCCTTGCTGTATGATATCTCCGATGGTAAAATCGAATATTTCCATGAAGGAGAGGGGGCCGGAGGCCGTTCCCCCGGTTGAACGGATGGGGTCCCCTTTGGGACGCAGGCGGGAAAAACTCATGCCGGTTCCGCCGCCGTATGCCTGCACATCCACGGCGTCGGAAAGGGTTTTGAAAATGCTTCGTCGACTGTCTTCCATGGGGAGGACAAAACATGCACTCCCACACCCTTCGTTCCGGCCATAGTTTCGCAACGTGGGGCTGTTGGGCAGAAAGTCGAGGTTCAGCATGATTTCTTTATACCTTTTTTCCCATTTACCACGATCTTCCGATTTTTTTTCATCACTTGCGACTTTATCAGCGACCCGCTCACAGAGTTTCTCCCAGGTTTCACCCTCGGCGAAATATCTTTTTTGCAGTATTTTTAGGGCGTTTTCCGTAATTTTCATTTTTCCTGTCTCCTGGACGGTGACCCGCATATTTCGCACGCCGCGTTGGGCGTCCCATTGAAATAGGGCCGGCATTTCACAGGGGGGACGGTTGGACCATGGGGTCTATCTACAGAAAGGGTATCGGCTTTCCGGTGTGATAGGCCAGGGCCTGACATGTTGCGATCAACCGTCCGTCCTTTTCCGTCACCCTGATGTCAAAACTGGCTGTTTTTTTGGTCCGGCTGACCTGGCGCGCTTCGGCACGCAGACGCTTTCCGGGTTCCGGACTGGACACGTATGTGACATTCACGTTCAAGGCCACGGCGATGGTGCCTTCTGTCTGACCCGCCGCCTCAAAGGCTTCGTCGATCAGGCCAAAGATGGCCCCGCCATGGGCCATATCGTAGATGTTGTTCATGGCCGACGGATCATAGACCATCTCCACCGCGGAATATCCGAGTTCCAGATCTACCAGTTCCATGTTCAAAGCCTGTGCAAAGGTCTCTTTCTCAACCGCCCGAAAAATAGCTTCTTTAACCTTTGGGTCCATGAATCACCTCGACGTAGGGTATTAAAATTGATCCACCTGCAGTATATAATTTCCTTCGACAATATTTCAATCGGTTCAACGGATAACCCGACACCGCCGAATCGGATTTTAACGCGATTTTAAGTGTATAATAACAAAAAGAAAGTAGCGGAGCAAATAAATAAGGCAGGACCGCAAATGATCCTGCCTTATGTGCCTTGAAGTTTATCCAAGGCATCGTCTGGTTCGGTTGAGCCATGCGCCCGAATTGAGCGTGGAGTCGCCCGAACGGTTAAGAATAGACCCGCGCCATGTTTCTGGCAGCGGACACAAAGGGTCGAGCAATATGTGTCGCCCCTTTAACGTGACCTTAGAAGCTCTGGAACCCTCCGGATCACTTCAAACACAATTAATTTTTTTGTTGATATCCCTATAAACCAATGCATCTTGTATGTCAACGAAAAATTACCACAATATATAGCATAAAAGGATTTTTTCTGGTAGGATAATAGAAATGAATTGCTTTGAAATAATCGATTCAGGGGTATAGTATAATGATGTTCTCACCGGCGAATTTTCTGGAGATGTTTAAAAATGAATCAGGCCTTGTATAGTAAAAAAAGAGTTGTTTTGGTTATAGACAGCGACCCGGCCGGATCTGCCGGGCTCCAAAGGATTCTTAACGAATACGGCTACCGGGTCTATACCGCCGCGAATTTGGAAGAAGCCCGTCAAACCCTTGCAGAAAAGAAAAAGATCGATGTCGCCCTGTTATCCTTGAAAAGATTCCGGCGCCCCCCCGAACAGATTATTAAAGATTTTAAACTTGGAAAGCCGGTGATCGTGATTCTGGAGAAATTCTCCGAGGAGGAGGCAGCTTCGGCGTTGAAAGCCGGGGCAATAGACTTTCTCACCCATCCCGTGGATTCTAAAGAACTTATAAAACGATTGGGGGTGTGCGTCCGTATGGCAGACAACGGCGGATATGAACGGTTAAGGATAGACGTATGCGCCCCCATGGAAAAGGACGACGACGCGTCGAGATTTCCCAAACGGATTTTTCGAAGTTTATATTCCAGATCCACTGAAAAAGAGCTTCTGGACCTTGGGTATGAGAAAGTGGACCGGCTGGGAATCGGGAGCTTCGGCGAGGTCTGGAAGATTAAAGACGTCACCAAGGATCCGCCAAAGATTTTTGTTGCCAAGATTCCCCTGAACAAAAAATTTAACCCCAAGTTTGAAGAAGAGGCCCATATTTTAAGGAAGCTTGCCGGGCACAAAGGGGTTCCCAAGGTCTTTGAGATGGTAGAAATAGAAAACAAAAGGGCCCTGATTCAGGAGTTTATATCCGGGAAAACACTGTATGAGGTGATCGAACGGGAGCTCGAGGAAGGGGAAATTGCGTCGGTGGTGATTCAGCTTACAGACGTGGTGGCCTATTCCCACGGCATGGGGATCATCCATCGGGACATCAAGCCGGGAAACGTGATGGTTCAGCCTGACGGGACCCTAAAGCTTATGGACTTCGGCGCGGCCAAAGAACTCAGAGACAAAGAGATGTCCGATACGGTAACAGGCTCCCGGCCCTATATGGCACCCGAGCAGATTATGGGAAAAAGCCAGCGGAGCTCGGATGTCTGGGCCCTTGGCGTGGTTATGTACGTGCTTTACACCGGGATGTTCCCTTTTTATCATGAAGTGGAGAAGGTGCTCATGGACATCATCCTTAGGGTTCCACCGTCGCCCCCGAGCAGATTCAACGAAGAATTAGATCCGGGAATCGAACGCATTATATTAAAGTGCCTGGAAAAGAGCCCGGAGAACCGCTATCCCGATGCC